>JAMCWG010000158.1 GCA_023475235.1 Chloroflexota bacterium | reverse complement strand
CGCTATGAACGGCGGGATGACATCCATCAGTCCTTCCTTGATCTCGGCTGTGCCCTAATCTGCTGGGGCTTCGTACAACGGTTTTGTTAGGCGCTCTTAGTCGTGGTCGCCCGCGTTGGATGTACATCCATAGAGCCTTTTCCGCCCGACTTCCCAATGGCACCACGCGTGGCCTTTTGCCCTTGGTCTGTCTCAGTAACAAGCAACCGTCTTGCAAATCATCCAGTGTGACGGCTAGTAGCTCACTGGCTCTAGCCCCGGTATCGATAAGCATGAACAACAAGGCGCGGTCACGTAGGGTTAGGGGGGTCTTGGCCTTGTCCAAATACTTGTACAGCGCGCTCAGTTCCCCCGCGGTGTACACCGGCTTGGTTGTTTCGGCTACCTTGGGGGCTTTCATCTGGTCGGTGGGAGCCGATTGTAAGACCCCTTCGCGTACCAGCCAGCGCAGCCACGCGCGCAAGTTGCGGTAGGTTCCATTGACGGTCGCGGGGCTACGGTCGTGGGCGTACTCGGCCAGAAACCGGCGCAGGTGCGTCGCGGTGAGTTCACCCACATCGTGGATATTCTGGCCTTCCAGCCAGCGGTTGAACACGATTAGATGGCCGCGATAGCCGGCTAAGGTATGGGGTGAACGGCCTTCGCTTTCCAGGGCCAGCAGCCAGTCCTCTTGGGCTTCCCGCCAGTGCATAGGTATCCCCCTTGCGTCGGGGATGCGCAGCCGTGCGGGGGATGTGGCCGCTGGTGAAGAGCTATGCGCGCAGTTAGGGTGTGGATAACTCAAGAACAGAGGGTACGTATGGACACTTGGCACGCCAGACTGGATTCGAACCAGCGGCCTCAGCCTCCGCAGGGCTGCGCTCTATCCACTGAGCTACTGGCGCAGGTAGGGCAGCGGAGGGAATGGGATTCGAACCCATGACGGAGCTTTAAGGCCCCGTAACCGCTTAGCAGGCGGCCGCACTAGACCAACTATGCGATCCCTCCCTATTGTCCACGGGAATTATAGCATGGCCGCGACCTATCCTTCAACTCCATCCAGGCCCGCCACCGCAGCCTCCTCGGTCCCCTAGCTATGGCCCCCGTTCACCTGCCGTTGCCGGTGTAGTGCGGACAGTCCACATACTGCTGGGTGAGGCAGAGGCTCCGCTGGGTCTCTGGCGCCACCGGCAGGCCACGCCCCCCGCCGGATAGCTTCGTCCACCGGGTCCTGAGCTGTGCCAGCAGCCGGCGCAAGCGCGGCGGCGTTTCCGGCAATCGTCCCGGCCCGCCGTGGCAGACGTTGTGCCGTGTCGGGTACAAGTACTTGTGGTGGCGATCGCTGGGCGACCCGAGCAGCGGGCATACCAGCCCTGTCTCCCGCGTGTGCCAGCGTTGCTCGCGCAGCCACCGACAGGTCCCGTAATGCTCCTGCGTACAGACGGAGTACTGCATCTCCACCGGGACGGGAACGAACGGCTCGCCGTGCCATCGCCCCAGGCCTCCGCAAAACTGTATGACATCCGGGGGCACACCGCTCTCTTCCCACAGATAACAGGCATTGTCCTCGCCTGCCGTCGTTCCCCGCAGCTCTCGGTTCCAGCGGCTGGCCAGAAATGGGCAGGACCGCTCCCGCGGTACGTTCACCATCGACGATTACCCTCTAACCCCAGTCACCTTGACAGGAGCATTGTACATCAAAAGCATATCCGGCGTCCTGTTTAGCTCCGCGGCGACTCACCTTCGGCGCATCGACCTGGGCCGGTTATCGCCCGGCGGCCTTCGAAGCCCGGCGCCTTCGCTCCCGCTTCGTCCTCGCCTCATCGAGGGCCCCTGCCTCCGGACCGATCACAACGCCGTACTCGCGAAGGGCGTAGGCCGGCGTGATCTTCTCGTCGAGCACGTCCTCGAGTACGCGCGCCGGGTCGCGCTCCAACCGGTCGCCGTGGCCCCCGGCTCCCGCGAGGATATGCCGGTACACATCTCCGTGATGGATGGTGAGGCTCGGCTTGGCCGGAAGCACGCGGTTTTCGCCATCCGGGTTCAGGATATTGAGCGACGGCGTGCCCGGCCTGCCGCCGGCCAGTCCATACGGCAGACCTACCCGCCGGTCCGAGCGAATCTGCAGGGTAGCCTCGCCACCCAGGAACCGGTAGTCGCGCACCAGGGCCAGCCCGCCCCGGTACTTACCCGGCCCGCCCGAATCCGGCACGAAGCCGTACTGCTCGATGCGCAGCGGCTGCTCCGCCTCGATCACCTCGACCGGATTGTTCGAGAAGTTTACCACCACGCTGCTGTTGCCGTCGATGCCGTCCTTGTTGGGCCGGCCTCCCCACGACGCGAGCAGGAACTCGAGAAAGACGAAAGGTCGCCGGTCCGCGTAGTACCCGCCGATGCTCACGCCGGTGTCGCCGCCCACTTCAGCCGCAGGGATGCGGTCGGGCGCGGCCTGGGCCAGGGCCCCCATCACCACGTTGGCGATGCGGAAGCCGGTGAGTCCTCGGGCAGCCACCGCGGCGGGCAGGACGGGATTCACCAGCGTGCCCGGCGGCGCGACGACCTCGATGGGCCGGAAGAAGCCAGCATTGTTGGGGATGTGCGGGTCCATCAGGCAGCGCACGCAGGCATAGGTGGCCGACTTCGTGAAGGGAATCGGCGAGTTGATGCCGCCCTTCACTTGGAGCGCTGTGCCCGTGAAGTCCGCCCGCAGCGAGTCGCCTTCTACTGTGACCGCCACCGTTATAGGGAACGGTCCGGGATCGATCCCATCGTCGTCCAGGTAATCGGTGAAGCTGTAAGTCCCGTCGGGGAGGGCTCTGATGGCCTGGCGTGCCAGCCGCTCGGTGTAGTCCAGCAGCTCGGCGGTGTAGCGCTCGAAGCCGGCCGCTCCATACCGGGAAACCAGGCCGAGCAGGGAGCGCTCACCGACGTGGCACGCCGCCAGTTGGGCCCGCAGGTCGCCCATCACCTGGACCGGCACCCGGACGTTGCGCTCCAGTATCTCCGTAATGGCCTCGTTCGGCACGCCGCCGTCGTACAGCTTCAGGGGCGGGATGCGCAGCCCCTCCTGGTAGATCTCCGTGGCGTCGCAGCCGTTGCCCCCGGCCACCTTACCGCCGATATCCGAATGATGGGCAATGGAGCAGGCGTAGGCGACCAGCCCGCCGTCGACAAAGACCGGCTTCAGCAGATAGATGTCCGGCAGGTGCGTGCCGCCGTCGAAGGGATCGTTAAGGATGAACATATCCCCAGGATTGATGCTGCCGCCAAACTTGCACTTAATGGCCTCTATGGCATCAGGGATGGAGCCGAGGTGCATCGGCAGGGTCAGGCCCTGCACGATCAGCTCGCCGTGGCGATCGCATAGTGCGGCAGACAGGTCCATCGACCCTTTGAGATTCGAGGAATAGGAGGCCCGCACCGTGGTCAACGCCATCTCGTCGGCGATACAGGCGAGGGAATGATTGATTAGCTCGAGGGTGATCGGGTCGATATGCATCTGCTATTCTCCCCTATCTCCAACCTCGATGAGAATGTTGCAGTGCTCATCGAGGCACGCCACACATCCGGGCGGCACGACGGCCGTCGCGTCGTACTCCTCGATGATGAGGGGCCCGCGACGCTGGCCGCACCCCAGATCGCGGCGGCCAAGCACCGGCGTGGGCAGGGTGCCGTAGGGCGCGCCGAAATAGGCGGGTCGAACGGCCTCGCCGGACGCGCCGGCTGCGGCGATGACCGCGTGCGCGGGCTGCGCGGCCCGCGAGGGAAGCGCCTGCACCACCAGCCGAAGGTTCACCAGCTCCACCGGATCGTTCAATGCCCGGTGGCCGTAGGTACGCTCGTGCTCCTGGGAAAAGGCTTCTTCCAGCTCGCCAATCTTCCGGCCGTCCGCCGGCACGGTGAGCTCGAAGGACTGCCCGGCGTAGCGTAGATCGGCGAACTGCCTCATCTCCACATCAGGAAAGCCGTCTCCCGCCATCGTCTCCCCGGCCCGCCGGGCCATCTCACACCAGACGGACTCCAGCTCGCCGTAAGTGAGATCGGCGGTGCGTCGCAGATAGGTGCGGAGGAAGTGGTACTCGATGTCGGCAGACAACAGTCCATAGGCGGAGAAAAGCCCGGGTGCGGGCGGCACGATGACCCGGCAGATGTCCAGCGTGCGCGCTACCTCGGCTGCGTGGAGGGGGCCGCTGCCGCCGAAGGCCAGCAGGGCGAAATCGCGCGGGTCGCGGCCCCGCTCGATAGAGACGGCCCGCACCGCCCGCGTCATGCTGGCACTGCCGATGCGATGTGCACCGTAGGCTGCCTCTTCTGTCGTCAGCCCCAGCTTTTCTGCAACCTTCCGCTGGAAGATATCGCGGGCTCGCCGGTAGTTGAGCTTCAGCGCCCCGCCCGCCAGGTAGCGCGGGTTCAGGTAGCCGAGGAGCAGGTTTGCATCCGTCAGGGTAGGCTCGCTGCCGCCGGTATCGTAGCAGAGCGGCCCGGGCACGGCCCCGGCGCTCTGTGGGCCGACCTGTGGCGCGCCCGCCCGGTCCAGCCAGATAATGCTCCCGCCTCCGGCCCCCACCTCGGCGATATCGATGGCCGGGACCCCCAGCAGGTAGCCGGCGCCGCGGTTCAACCGGCTGCCGATGGAGATGCCGCTGCCGACCTCGTACTCCGGCGCGCGGCTCAGCTCGCCCCCTTCCACGATGGAGGCTTTGGCGGTGGTGCCGCCCATATCCAAAGCGATGAGATTGCCGTATCCGCAGGTCCGGGCGAGGGCGGCCGCGGCAATCGCCCCTGCCGCCGGCCCTGATTCCACGATGTGCACCGGCTGGCGCCGCGCCGCCTCGGCCGACATAACCCCGCCGTTGGACTGCATGACCAGGATGGGAGTCTCGACGCCGATGGTGGCCAGCTCGCCGGCCAGGCTGGCCAGATATCGGTCGATGAGCGGCATAATGTAGGCGTTGGCAACGGCCGTGCTGGTGCGCTCGTACTCTTTTATCTGCGGCAGTATGTCGGACGAGACCGACAGGTACAGGCCAGGGTACTTTCGTCGTACCAGCTCGGCGACCTGTTGCTCGTGGGCCGGGTTGGCGTAGGAATGGAGAAAGCAGATAGCCAGCGACTCGGCGCCGCGGACCACGGCCTCGTCCAGGCTGGCCTCGGCGCTGGCCATATCCAGCGGCCGCACCACCTGGCCGCGGTGGTCCATCCGCTCGTCTACCTCGAGCCGAAGCCGGCGGCGCACCAGGGGCACAGGCTTTTCCCAATCAAGGTTGTACAACTGAGGGTAGCGCAGGCGGCGGATCTCCAGGATATCCCGAAAGCCCTTCGTCGTCAGCAGGCCCGTGCGCGCGCCATTGCCCTCCAGGATGGCGTTGGTCGCTACCGTCGTGCCGTGGACGATCTCCCCGATGGCGCCCGCGGCCAGACCTTCGGCAGCCAGCAGCTCGCCCAGGCCGCTCACGATGGCCTGCGCGTAGTCCGCCGTGGTCGAGGACACCTTCCGCACGGCGGTGGTCCCGTCCGCCCGGCGCAGCACGATATCGGTGAACGTGCCGCCGATGTCGACCCCCAGGCGGATGTGAGGAACCTCAGCTATCAATCGCCGAGCTCCAGCAATCGGCCGTACCCGACGATGGGCTCCTGGCAGTTCATCGCCTCCAGGCTGGCCCAGAAGGTAGCCTGGTTGCTGGTGACCACCGGCAGCCCGGTGTCTCGCTCCAGCGCGTCGATGATCTCGATGGTCCGCAGGTTGGTGCAGCTAATGAAAATAGCATCGGACCCGGGAGCTACCGTATCCCGGGCCAGCCGATACACGTCGCCGGGGCCGACCTTGCCGATGGAGAAGGCGTCCTCAATCTGCATGCCCTTGAACCTCAAGACCTCGAAGCCCTGGGACTGCAAGAATGCGACCTCTCGCTCATTCACTTCATCCAAATATGGGGTAACCATCGAGATGCGAGAGGCCGCCACGTTGCGCAGCGCCGCCGCCACTGCGCCGGCCGTCGTCACGGCGGGACAACCGGCCACTCGCTCCAGCTTGTGGCGCAAGTCCTCTTCGCCGGCCACGCCCTCCACGAAGGAGCCGGAGGTGCAGGCAAAGGCCACCACGTCCGGCTTCAGACGGGCCAGCTCAGTGGCGGCCCGTTCCGCGTGGGCCAGCATCGCCTGGTTATCGGCGACATCGGCCCTCAGGTTCAGCATCCGGCTGGCATAGATCGTCACGCCGGCCGGCGCCATCGCGCCGCATTCCGGCTCTACCACCGTGTTCGCCGCCGGCACCAGCAGTCCGATACGGCCGCGCCATCCGTACATCACAGCCCTCCTTCATCGTACTCGTCCAAGCGCGTCCACTTGCGCATGAAGGCGAGGTAATCATCTCTGGTCATCGGCGGCCTGTCCTCGGCAACCACCCGGCGTCCCAGGGCAGCGCCGTTGGCCAGCAGATCGATGGCCGTCATCGCCATCGCCTTCGCCGGGTTGATGACCGCCGCTTCGTAGTCCACCACCCAGTAATCGCTGCCGTGCCCCGTGCCGACGGCACCGCCGACGTGTGGCTGGATGGTGGGCTTCACCTGCGAGAGGTCGCCGATGTCGGTCGAGCCAGTGGTATGCCCGCCGTCGACGTACTGGCCGGCGCCGATGAGGCTGACCATGTTCTCCTTGAAGGCGGCGGCCAGATGCGGCGGCACCACCTGCGGCAGGTGGCCGGCCAGCGTCTCGATCCGCACCCTGGCCCCGACGGCCATCGCCCCGGCCCGCAGCGCCCGGTCCACCTTGCGGGCAGCATCCACGATCGCGTCGATCGTCTTGCCCCGCACGAAGGTCTCCATCCGCACATCCGACGGCACGACGTTAACCGCATCGCCGCCTTTGGTGATTATCGGATGGACACGGACCGTGTCCTGGTCGCGGAAGGTCTCGCGCTGGGCGTGGATCGCGCTCAGCCCCAGCATCGCGGCGTTGAGGGCATTGATTCCCTGATGGGGCGAGCCCCCGGCGTGGGCGGGCCGGCCCAGAAACTGCACCAGCTTCACGAAGTAGCCGTTCACCGAGTCCAGCATCCGGCACAGCTTGTCTTCCGGCTTCGACGTGCCGTGCACCATCATCGTGATATCTATGTCGTCGTACTCGCCGCGGGCGATGAGCTCGGGCTTACCGGAGAGGAATTGCAGCTTCCCCTGGTGGCGGAGCTCGTTACGCCATTCCATCTCCAGCGTCTCTTCGGCTGGGACGGCGAAGAAGACAAGCTCCCCGGCAAGCGCGGGCAGCGCATCGGCCCCCAGCAGACCGAAGGCCGCGCCCAGCATCGCCGCAATCTGGCCGTGGTGGCCGCAGGCGTGAACGGCGCCGGTGACGGGATCGGCGTCGGGGTGGCCAGTGTTGATGACGGCGTCCAGCTCGCCCATGATGGCTACCGTCGGCCCTGGCCCTGCCCCACATCTGGCCCTGGCCTTCACGCCAGTGAAGGCCAACCCTTCCCGATAGGAAAGGCCCAGATGCCCGAACTGCTCGGCCACCAGTTGGGCCGTGCGCTTCTCCTTGTACCCCAGCTCGGGATGGCGCCAGATGTCCTCAGCGACGCCGACGATGTCGGCGCGCCTCCTATCGATTTCCTGACAGACACGCAGTTTAAGGGGAGTTATGTCGTCCGCCGTTCTTTGGTCAGCCATGAAGCCTCCTTGCGCGCAGGTGAGGATATGGACCAGGCTCGCCAGCGTACGCCGATTCTAGGCACGGGTGAGACATGGTGTCAAATCACATCA
>JAMCWG010000074.1 GCA_023475235.1 Chloroflexota bacterium | reverse complement strand
GATTCCCCTTGAGCAGGTTACACCTATGCCAGTCGACCTTCCCCTGCTCAGGCAACCTCGTTATGCCAAACGCAAATGCACTTCCCGTACAACACCGGGTGATTAGTTGGATTCAATGACCCGTGTGTGCGCCCTGGCGCCAATCGAATCCGGTGGGCGCCAGTTCGGGGCCGACCCGCGTGTCGGCCCCTACGGATTACTTCTCTTGGCCTCGGCCGATGGTGGCCGCGGAGGTGGGGCTATGCCAATCACTATCGATGTTGGCCTCCTGATCCTGCGCATAGTGATCGGGGTCGTGTTTATGGGCCACGGTAGCCAGAAGCTCTTCGGCTGGTTCGGCGGCGGCAGCCTGTCGGGGCAGACACGCTTTGCCGAGAGCCTGGGCCTGCGCCCGGCCCGCCTGTGGGCCCTGATCAGCGCCCTCGGCGAGTTCCTCGGCGGGCTGGGGGTCCTCGTCGGCCTGCTGACGCCCATCGCCGCAACCGGCATCCTCGCCTCGATGCTGATAGCCATCATCAAGGTGCACTGGCCCAACGGCTTCTGGAACGCCAACCGCGGCATAGAATGGCCGCTGGTCCTTGCCGCGGTCGCCTTCGTGATCGGGCTGACCGGCCCGGGTGCCTACTCGCTCGACCGCGCGCTGGGCGTCGCCCTCCCCGAGCCGCTCACGTACTCGGTACTCATCATCTTGATGCTGATCGGGATCGTCGTCGCGCTGGCAACTGCCAGAGTGCCGCCTCGGCCCCGCTGATCCGGCTGACGTCGCGCCTCTCCTGGCGCGGCGCATCGGGCGGACACCGCTCGCGTGATGCCTGCTTGCCTTCCGGCCTAATACCTGCCGTCCGTATACTCCGCTCGCCTGCGCGCCAGCGCTGCCGCCGGCCCCGGCCCGCCGTAGCCGCTCGCCGCCTCTACGCACAGCGCCGCCGACACCACGAAGTCATCATGGCCCTCTGTCTCCGGCACGTAGAAGTTCAGCGTCTGGTTGGCCCGCACCGTGTACTTCGCTCGCTCGCACTGCCGCCAGAACTCGGCGCACTCCTCCGAGCCGTCGGGCGCGTACATCTTGAGCCGGCCGCTGTTCACGGCCGCCAGCAGCCGGTAGCCCAGTCGGCTCTTGGCCGCCGCAGTGAAGACCAGCGGCACCACCACGCTCTCCCCCAGCGCCGACCGGAGGAACTCGGCCACGGGCGCCCCCATGCCGGTGGCATCCACCACAACCCGCCCGCACTCCCACACGTTGCCCAACAGGTCGCGCAACTGGGCATACTGCTGCCGATGGGAGTGGCCCGTCCACCAGTAGTGCTCCACCACCTCCAGGCGCGGCTCTGTCACCAGCTCATCCGCATCGGCGAAGCTCAGGCGGGCGACGGTGACCACCGTAGAATCGCGCCGCGCCCCCTCCCTCTGTCTCTGGGAAGGGGAAGAGGCCTCCTCCCTCTCCCTCTGGGAGAGGGAGGAGGTGAGGGCAAACCCTTCCTCCCCACCGGCGATGTCCACCCCGGCCACATACACGGCGTCGTCCGTCCGGCGGTGGCAGCGCGGGTGCCCTCCCTGCATCTGCGCCCGCTGCCCGGCGCTGAGAAACCCGGCCGTCCCGCCGATGGTCTCCAGCTTGTACTGCGTCCGGAACAGAGGATGCGACTCGCCCAGCCGTGCCCGCTCGCCCTCCACATAGGCCCCATAAAGAGGCTTGTGCTCGGCCACCGCCCACCAGGGATACTCGAAGTGACGCCGCACGCCGTCGTGCCGCTCCTGCTCCAGATGGGCCTGCTTCACTCGTTCCAGCAGCGTGTTGTCGTCCCAGGCCGTGCCGTAGTAGACCCTGGTCGCATTGGTGGCAGCCGCCATAGGAGCGAACTCCTTGTCGTGCTTCTCCGCCGAGATATCCTGGGCCTCATCGAACTCCAGCGCCAGATGAGCGGTGGCCCCCACCACATTGGCTGACCCCTCAGCGGAGAAGAACATCGCCTGGGCCCGCCCCAGCCGGACGATGTACCCCAGGACCGTCTTCCTCCGGCCCGCGTTCCAGGGATTGCCCAGATGGTCCTGCAGCCGCTGCAGCGAGTTGACGATCTGTGGCTTGAAGGTCGGCGCGCACTTGACGATGTTGCCGCCCCGCCGCTGGTAGAGGTTCAGCAGGTAGCACTCCAGTTGCGCCGAAAGCTCGTTCTTGCCGGCCTGGCGGCTCATCATCACCGAGAACGAGCCGCCCTGCCGACCCCTTATGGCGGACAGGATGGCCCGCGCCGGCTCCAACTGGTAGCGCCGCAGCCGGCGGCCCAGCACAGCCGCCGAGAACATCTCGAAGTCCGCGAGCGCGGCCCGCAGGTAGCGCCGCAGGTCGGCGTTATCGTTCATTTCGCCCTCAGGGGAATGCAGAGGTCAAGTCCCTCACCGCACGCTCCGCCATATCTCGATGGCCACCGTCGCCACTATTCCCAGCAGCACCCCATTCACCTTCGCTTCCAGCCGGGCGAAGGCCTGCTCCAGGTCGTCGAGCGCGCGCCGGTTCACCATCCCGTAAGCGCAGCCGGGCTTTTCGTCGACTACCGGGCGCGGCCCTGGCCGCCGCATCAATCTCGCCACCGCCTTCGCCAAAGCCATCTTCCTCTCCTCTCGTAGGAGCATGCCCGCGAGGAAATCTCGTTCCCCTTCCTTTTAGGGAAGGAGGAAACAGGAAGTTAGGTCCCCGCGCCATCCAGCTCGTTCCCGATTTCCTCCAGGACCTTGGCCAGGGCCTCCTCCAGGTTCTGCGCCGCCGTCCCCTGCAGTGCGTGTTGCACCTTGACGGCCGTAGTCAGGGCGCGCACCACCGCCACAATCTGCGGCAGCTCGACGCCGCTCGCCAGCGCCTGCTGCAGCTTCACGCGCAGCACCTCGATCTCTTCTGCCAGGCCGCCGTTGGCCGCCGCCTCGCCGAGCGCCGCCAGCTCCTGTTCCGAGAAGAATTTGGCGTAGCGCCCCAGCTTTGAGGGTCTTGCGCCCGTGCTCTTTCTCTTCGCCACTCTTCGACCTCAGGTTATCAGCAATGGGACAAGCACTCCATCAGGAGAATTCAGCTCACGGCAGAAAAGACAACGTCGGCGCGTATTGCTGGCCGACCATGGTAAGCATATAATGGCTCGAGACAGCGGGCCGGGCAGCGCCCGCAGCCCTATCAACGAAAGTGCCAATCGAGGCGGGTACAGGACGCAGATATGAAGAAACCAGTCGAGGGAGAGCACTGGTATTTTGTGGATGAGACGGGTGACACTGTGTTTTACGACCGCAATGGTAATCTCATCGTTGGCAAGGAAGGCTGCTCCCCCATCCAGCGCTAGGTTTTGTGGAAACCGGCGACCCCGCGCCAATCCGGCGCGCGCTAGCCGACTTGCACGGGCAGATCGCCGCCGATAGATTCCTGCAGCACATACCCTCCATCAAGAAGACCAACCGCAGCTTTCACGCTAAAGACGACGCACCAGAGGTGCGCTACCTGGTTTACAGGTGCATCGCGGGATTAGAGTTCAAAGCCCAGTTCATTGTCGCTCGGAAAACCGAGTCATTGTTTCGCAATTCCTTTCATGCTGATGAGGGGCGATTCTATGATCATCTAGTTAGTCTCCTTTTCGAGAATGTATTGCACCGGCACCGCTGCAACCGGATCTATTTCGCCCAACGTGGCTCTCGCAATCGTCAAGCCCTCCTAGAGCGTGCCATTCACCAGGGGGTTTCCAAGTTCGAAGCCCGCTGGAACACGAAAGTTGATACCGAAATCCATATTGAGCCACAAACAGCGATAGGCGAGCCAGTACTACAGGTCATTGACTACATGAATTGGGCTGTATACAGAGCGTTCGTCAGACGTGAGATGCGTTACTACCGTTTTGTAGAGGAAAAGGTCAGTTTGTTGGTCGATCGGTATGATAGAGCGAAGCGGCCGAACAACTGGTACCACCGGGACAATCCGTTCGACATTGAAAAAGCCAGCCCCCTATAGGCTAGGCTCGAAAGTCGAGCGCACGGCATGGAGCCGGCTTTCACCTAAAGGCGACTGGCTATGATACTCTGTAGTGCTATCATAGCACAGATCGTCAATATTGGACAGCCTATGCGCATCGCTAATACTATTGAACAACCTGGCAGTGACCCGACGTCTGCCCTCCGGCCAACCACACCTCTCTTCGATCGATCCAAAGCAAGGCCAGGTAGCTAAGTCAGGTCGCCGCCAAGAAAGAAGCGCCGTCGAGGCGACCCCAACCCCTTATAGCCGCCTATCCTCCGCCCTCTCCCGCTCTCGCAGGATCGCCGCGCCTGCTTGCCGGACCCGTTCCCACGCACCCATCACCCCGGCCACCTCCCCCTCCCCCAGCGGCCGCGCACCGTAGCGGGCGCTAACATAGGCCGCGGTTATCGTCGCCAGCTCAGCCGGTAGAGTTAGCACCTGCTCCAGTTGCCGCTGGTACTCGTATGGTGTGGACTGGGCCGGTCGCGGCACCTCCAGCTCCACGCCCATCCGCAGCAACCTCCGGTATACCTCCCGCACAGACCGGACACCAGGGACGACCCCTTCCAACGGCGGGAAGTCGGGCGCGGCCCCGCGGCGCTGCAACAGGCGTCCTGGCAGCGTCCGTATCCCATCCAGCAGCGACGCCCGGAACGCCGACCACGACCACACCGAATCGCGCGACTCCTCGACCTCTTCTTCCCGGCTGGTCCACAAGGGCCGCGCCACTGCCCGCCACAGCACGTACAGCACAAGGCCGGCCAGGATCACGACGCCTGCCCACTCCATCGCCCTCAAGACCTCGGGCGCGATCCCCACCGGCAGCCCTCTCTCGGCCAGGTCCTTGGGCTTCACCGCCGCCGGAGGCCCCTCCCATTGCCAATCGCTCTGGCCATGCACGAGCAACCGGAAGAGGAACACGATCAGCTCCACGACCAGGCCGAGCGGCCACAGCAGGACGCGCAGCACCGCCTCCGCCGCGTCGCCCAGGATACCGAGCGGCGTAGCCAGCACTGCCCCGAAGTCGAAGTCAAGCACGTGCGCGACCAGCAGCGTAAGCACCCACAGGCCCAGCACCGCGGCGACTACCGTGAAGACCCAATGCCTGTGGAAGGCGGCCACCGT
Source organism: Chloroflexota bacterium (assembly GCA_023475235.1). Classification (GTDB taxonomy): domain Bacteria; phylum Chloroflexota; class UBA6077; order FW602-bin22; family JAMCWG01; genus JAMCWG01. The sequence continues at coordinate 2,639 of JAMCWG010000074.1, read as the reverse complement.
GGGATCGGTCGCGCGGGCCTCGCGGCGGACCGCTTCCAGTCGCGCCAGGGGAAGGGCAATCAGCCCACATATCAGAAAGAGGAACACCTTCGGCCCTACCTCGGCCTGCGCCAAGGCCACGAGAGGCCCCCTGGCCACCAGCGGCAGCGCCAGCAGGCAGATGGCCGCGGCCGCCAGCCCGACCCGAAAGCGGTCCTGCACCGCGTCGAAGCTCAATTCGCCCTGGGCCAGCTCGATTCCACGCCACCACGCATACACCGTGACCACGATAGTGGCGAAGGGCGGGGTGAACATAGCCTCCGGCACGCGGTCCGCAAGGTCCAGCAGCCATCCGGCATCGAAAAACCCGAACTGCGGGTACTGCTCCACCTTGAGGACGATCAGCCAGCACACCACGCCGGCAGCCACCACGACCCGGCGAAGCAGTGCCAGGTCGGTCTCGTACCAGATGAGCACACGGGTGAGCAGCCAGGCGGCCGCCATCACCAGCACCAGGGTGACCGGTCCCACCACGGGGCGGACCTGCCCCCCGGTGGCGGCAACGCTAAGCAGGGCCAGCCAGGCCGAGACCCAGCTCGTCTCCAGCAGCACGACGGCCAGGGGCAAGACCAGGCCCCTAGTCCAATTGAAGGTCCCTAATCTCACGCCAGGTCACCTTCACCCGATGGATGTCTATTCCCTTCAGTCGCGGCAACTGTAATGTGGCAGCGCCAGGGCGCGCCCCGCCTCCGGAGCCCACCTTCCCACCGGCCGGCACGCCTGGGGCCGAGGGCTTCCCCCATAACTCTCGCTCCGTAGGAGGAGCTTCGGGGTAGTAACGACTTGCGTCGCCACCGACAGCGGGTGGTGTCCCGTAGTAACGACTTAAGTCGTCACTACCGCTGCCCGCTCCAACGTAGTGGCGGCTTAAGTCGTCACTACCAGAGCCCCTTCCCTCGCCGATCAGTAGCAGCACCACTTTGTGCCCGGCTGCCCGCAGGTTCTCCAGTATATTCGCCAGTTCATCGGTCACGATGGCCGTCACCACCACCAGCGTCGACCCCCACGGGAGATTCTGGCTCTCCACTCGCAGCAGATCTTCGACGGGCGCCGTGGCGAAGGGCATCACCTTCGCCAGCGCTTCCAGGACCCGCACGAGCTGCGACGGGTCGCGGCCCGGCGGTATCTTCATCTTCTCATCCGACTGCCGCGCGCTCCCATTGGCGTACAATCCCACCTGGTAGCCCTGCTCGATGCCCCATTTCGCGACCGACGCGGCCACGGTGATGCCCAGCTCCAGCGTGGCCGGGTCCTGCGCCTGCCACCACCATCGCGGGCCGAAGGTATTCATATTCAGGAACACGATGAGCCGCAGCGTCTTGGTAGCCTCGTACACACGTACCTGAATCTCGTGGGTGCGCGCCGTAGCCTTCCAGTGCACCCGCCGCATACTGTCGCCGTAACTGTAAGGCCGGACGCCCACCGTCCGCAGCGGGTCCTCGAACAGTTGCTGCCGGATGCGCATATCGCCGAACGGATGCACGGACGGGAGGCCCAGAGAGGCGACCGGCACCACCTTCGGGTACACCAGCACCTGATCGGGCACCTCCCGCTCGCTCTCGTTCATCGCCAGCCCGAATATGTCGCCGGACCGCATATGCACCGGCCCGAGCGCGAAGTGGCCGCGCGCCGTGCAGCGCAGCCGATGGCGACGCCGCACCCGCTCGTACCATCGCAGGGCCAGGAGGTTCGTGAGCTGATAGCGACGCGGCCGGTGTGAGGGTGCGGGATGGCCGCCCACCAGCTCCAGCTCATCCGGCAGCTCGTCCTCCACCTCCAGCCAGGCCAGGGGCAGCAGCTTGCGGTTCACCACCTCGGTGGTGCGCTCCACCTCCTCGCCGAGGAAGGCCCGCCGCGGCGAGATCTCCCGCCTGTACTCCAGCCCGGCGAAGCAGTACCGGTTCCACAGGCGCGCCGAGACGGCCGCCAGCAGGAGCGCAAGCGAAATGGTGAAGAGCAGACTCTGGCGGAGCAGGAAGCTCAGCAGGAACAGGGCAACGGTGGCGGTCAGCCAGGCACCTTCGCGCATCCTTTACACCGCGCTATCCAGGCTGATTGGAGGCCTCGCCCTCCACCGGCACCGGCGTCGAGGACAGTATCTCCGCCACGATCTCCTGTGCCGCCTTGCCCCGCAGCCGGGTTTGAGCACTGGTCACGAGACGATGGGCCAGGACGGCCGGTCCTAGATGCTTCACATCGTCGGGGAGGACAAAGTCCCGGCCGCGGATGGCCGCCAGGGCCTGTGCGCAATGGTACAATGCCAGGCTCCCCCGGGGGCTCACCCCCAGCTCCACCGCCGGATGCCGTCGCGACGCCTGCACGATCCGGACGATGTACTCCTCCACGGGCTCGCTCACGAACACCTGACGGCACAGCCCCTGGAGGGCCAGCACCTCCTGCTTCCCCAGCACCGGCTGCAGCTCCGCCAGCGGGTCCGCCTCGCGGAAACGGCGCAGGATGAGCTTCTCCTCCTCCGTCGAGGGATACCCTAGGCCCACCTGAAGGAGGAAGCGGTCAAGCTGGGCCTCGGGCAGGGGAAAGGTCCCTTCCAGCTCGATGGGGTTTTGGGTAGCCAGCACCATAAAGGGACGCGGCAGGGC
>JAMCWG010000030.1 GCA_023475235.1 Chloroflexota bacterium | reverse complement strand
GTTGTAGCGCCACAGGGGCTCGCCGTAAATGGTGAAGATGCCCAGCAGCTTGGTGGTGTTGCCGCCCAGGACGACCAGAGGCCCGCCCTTGGCCGGCTCGGCACCCCAGAAGAAGATCTGGCCCATTCGCGCGCCGAAGGTGCCGGGGTTGGTGGCCCAGAAGTAGGCCAGCGGCAAAACGGCGATGGCGGCCGCGGCGGCCGACAGCGCGCCGTGCCATAGCCTGTAGCGCGCTGGCGACCTGTGCCAGAGGGCTGCCCAGGCCCCGTGGGCCCCAAACACCAGCGGGAAGGCCCTTCCTGCCAGGTAGGTGTACCAACTGCCGCCGATCGCCACCCCGGCCAGGAGGTGCGCCCCCCACGAGGGCGAGCGCCGCGCCCGCCAGTACAAGTACACGGCGAGGCTGGCCAGCAGCGGCAAGGTGATCGACCGGTAGCCGTCACGACTGGACATAACCTGCCAGAAGGAAAAAGAGAGGAGGGCCGCACCGACCAGCCCTACCCGGCGGCCGAACAGCTCCCTGCACAGCAGATAGGTCATTGGTATGGTGGCCAGGCCGATCAGGGCCGAGGTGAGGCGGACGGGCAAGATGTCCATATTGCCGCCCATCAGCGCCATCATCCCGGCGGTCAGGTAGAGGTAGAGCGGCTCCTGGCCCAGGTACGACGCGAAGAAGATGGGCCGGTTCACCCCCTGGTACACCTGGCCGGCCATCACGCCCATCAACGCCTCGTCGTGGTGCCAGCCGACGGGGTACCGGTCCAGCCAGAGCAGCCGGAGCGCAGCCCCTACCAGGACTATCAGTCCGAGCAGCGCCAGGTCGACGCCGGTCCTACGATCTGTCCGCCTCATTGTTACCCCTTGAGTCCGGTGACGCTGGCGCTCAGTGTATCGGCTGCGTCGGGGTGCGTCAAGGCGTGGCGTCGCCATTTTGTTTTGGTGCTATAATGAACCTGATGGTGCGCCCGGAAGCGCTCAGGCACCGCGTCGGGAGGAGCATGTGTCACACACTTCAAGGCAGGCCGGCAGAGCTCTTCAGGTCCTCGTAGTCCTCGGCCTTGTATTGTCCCTGCTGGGTGGTGTCTTCGCGGACACCGCCGCTGCTGGCTCCCAGGACTGGGCCATTCCCAACGGCTGGTTCTTCACGCAGACCGGAGACGGCGTCGGCCGCGGCTTCAGCGTCACCGACGACTACGGCGTAAGCTTCTGGAGCGAGTTTCAGCGGCTGGGCGGCGCGGTGAGCGTCGGCTACCCGGTCTCCCGACGGTTCCAGTGCGACGGCTTCGTCTGCCAGGCTATGCAACGGGTAGTCTTCCAGTGGCGGCCGGAGGCGAACGCGGTGACGTTCGTTAACGTGTTCGACCTGCTCTCCCAGGCCGGGAAGGACGAGTGGCTGCAGAATACGCGCCAGACGCCGCGCCCCAAGACCTGGAATGACGCCGGCCTTCCGTGGGACCAGGTGAGGCAACAGCACCTGGCGGTGCTCGAGCAGTACCCCGACTTAGGAAGCGCCTATTACGGGGTGGCGGGCGACCCGGTGGATATGAACGGCCTGCCCGTGGCCGATGTCACTCAGGTTGGCGATGCGCTGGTGCTGCGGGCGCAGCGGGTGGTGCTGCAGCAGTGGCTGGTGGACAAGCCGTGGGCCAAGAGCGGCGAGGTCACCTTCGCCCTGGGAGGCGATATCGCCAAGGATGCGGGGCTTCTTCCCAAGGCGGCGCTGGTGCAGATGACCGCTACCACCCGCAGCCGCGGGAACATCACCATGACGTCGCCATTGCCGCCGGTGCCCGTGGTACAGGATGACCTGGATGCCGCCAAGAAAGTGTTCGTGGTCTACGCGCTGATGAACGCAGGCGGCTACGATGACGACAACGCGCGAGGGTTCAGCACCATGCGGCAACGCGTCCGCGAGGCAGTAGCCGCCACTCAAGACAGAGGCTTGTTGGACCGGGTCAGGACTTACTACCAGCAGCTCCCGAACGTGCTATTCAGCACCTTCGGGAGCTACGCGATGGCGCTGAGCGGCTCCGGTCCCTTCGCAGAGACCGATAACACGCCGGCGGCGCTGCAGGGGACGGCTCCACTCTTGAACGAGTTCTACACCAAGGCGAGGATCGGCGCCCTGTGGGATGCCAACAAGAGCGAGGTCCAGGCCCACCTGAGGGACATCATGCCGCGCTTTGTCACGCCTGCCCAGGAAGTGTTCGACTACAGCCAGTGGCCGAGCCTGCCGGCGCAGTCCTACGTCTACGTTCCCAATTATCTGGAGGCTTATGGCCGGGCCAGCACCTCCAAGCTGGACGACAAGCGCTACATCATGGAAGGACCTTCCTTCGGCGCGACTTCGCATATCAACACCTTTCGTCACGAGGTCGCCCATTCGGTGGTCAATCCGGTCGTGGAGGAGAACCTGGACCTGGTTGAGAGCAAGCGCGCCCTTTTCCGGGCGGCACCCGCCGAGGTGAAAAGGTATTACCGGGACTGGGCGACTTTTGTGGCCGAATGCCTGGTGCGGGCGGTGACCGTACGGGTGGCGGACTTGAGCACGCCTACGCCGGGCACCGGCGAGGCGATGCGCAAGGCGGACATGGAACGGGGGTTCTTCCTGGTGGGCCCTTTCGTGGAGCAATTGAAGGCGTACGAAACGTCGGGAATGACGTTGCGGGAGTATGCCCCCAAGATCTTCGAGGCGATGGAGTGAGAGCGGATGGGTGCTGGAGGCCCGGTTCACCAGCGTTGCCGATGGCACTCCCGGCAAGCAAAGATTCCTGACCTGCCGGTAAGCCGATGGTCGCCCCTGATTCAGGAGTTGCCGCTCCGATTGCCGCCTCGGAAGATGACAATAATCTTGACATACGCCCGGATTGGTGCTATAGTCGTAAAAAGTGCGCTGGTGATGCCTTGCCGCGGCAAAGCGGTTTGTACGCAAATGGCCTTTGGCCGCTGGCTAATTGCTCAGAGCGAAGTCCTTCGGTCCGGAACCCTGGGCTTGAGGACGTGTGACTGAGCAATTTTTGTAGGTATCACCCAGCACCGCAAGCAGCGAGGAAGAGATGGCGACAAGAAAAGAACTGCGGCGATCCTATACATTCGACGAAGTAGCCCTTGTGCCGGGTGCCGTCACCATAAACCCCGACGAGGTGGATATCTCGTGGTCGATTGGTGATCTGAAGTTCGCACTACCGGTTATGGCCGCTGCTATGGATGCCGTGGTAGACCCCACCTTCGCCGTCTCGCTCGGCAAGATGGGCGGGCTGGCCGTGCTCAACCTTGATGGGCTACAGACCAAATTCGCCGACCCGATGGGTGCTTTCGCCGAGATTGCGGCGGCGCCTCAGGAACAAGCCACCGCCGTGCTCCAGAAGCTATACCAGGGACCGGTGAAGCCCGATCTGATCGGGGAACGTATCCAGTCCATCAAGAAACGCGGGGTAGTGGTCGCTGCCTCCACTATCCCGATGAACGCCCGCCAGTACGGCCCGATCGCCAAAGAGGCCGGCGTGGATATCTTCGTCGTGCAATCTACCGTCACCAGTGCCCGGCACGTGTCCCGGCGGATGCCCGAGCTTTCGTTCCAGCAGTTCTGCAAAGAGATGGGCTTGCCGGTGATCGTTGGCAATTGTGTGAGCTATCAGGCAGCGAGCGAGCTTATGGAGGCAGGGGCAGCGGGCCTGCTGATCGGCGTGGGGCCGGGTGCCGCCTGCACCAGTCGTGAAGTCTTGGGGGTGGGCGTGCCCCAGGTCACTGCCACCATCGACGCCGCGGCCGCACGTGAAGACTACTACACTCGGACCGGGCGTTATGTGGCCATTATCACAGACGGGGGAATGCGAACGGGAGGCGACGTTTGCAAGGCCTTCGCCAGCGGAGCTGATGCGGTGATGCTGGGCTCTGCCTTTGCCCAGGCGGAGGAAGCGCCTGGACAGGGGTTCCAATGGGGAATGGCTACCCCCCACGCCAACTTGCCGCGCGGCACCCGCATTCGGACCGGGCGCACAGGTACCCTACAGCAGATACTCTTCGGCCCCACTTCCCGTACTGATGGCACGCAGAACTTGATCGGCGCGTTGCGCACCAGTATGGGAGTGTGCGGAGCGGCCAATCTCCGGGAAATGCAGCGAACGGAGATGGTGATCGCCCCCGCTTTCCGCACCGAAGGAAAGATCTGGCAACTACGTGGCGGCTAGACCGCCATATTTACAGTGAGGAAAAACAACTTAATGAATGGATGTGAAACCGAAACCGGGCGGCGATATGTGGCCCTGTTCATCGATTGGGACAACTTGGCTATCAGCACTTCGGCTGATATGGGCGGAGCTCTCCCAGACCTGGGACGGATTGTCCAGAAAGCTCGCGAGGTCGGCACCATACTGGTGGCCAAGGCCTATGCCGAGTGGTCGGTGACCAGCGAGAGGCTGGCTGTCTACCGGGCGGGTGTAGAGCCCGCCTATGCCCCTACCTTTCGCTTCGAGCCTGACCCCAGCGCTCCGAACATACGAAGTAAGAGCCTGGCCGATCCCTGTATGGTGGCAGATTGCATAGAGGCACTGCATCTACTGCCATTGATTACCGATTTTGTTATTGTCACCGGCGACAAAGACCTGATCCCCGTGGTCAGGCTGGCCCAGCTCCGTGGCAAACACGTGACGGTCATCGGGCCCGACTTTTCTGCCAACGTGCTCAAGGAGATGGCCGATACCTTTGTCTCGTACCGCAGTCTTGTGGAGGAGGGCGACGGCCGCGTCGCTGTTGGCCGGGAGCGGCACGGCGCACGAGGGGAGAAAGCCCTGGGCGAGCCAATCGCCGAAGCCCGCCGCTCGCCGCGGTCCTCCGCACGCCCTGCCGAGCCCACCGTGCCGCTCCAGCCGGCGCGTGGACAGGCCCGGCCGGAGCCAGCCCCCAGATCAGAGAGCGGGCCGCGCCCCCTGCATCGCCCGGCGCCCGCCCCTTCAGCGACCCCTGCCGCCGCGGCGGTGGTGCCGGAGCCTACGATCATAGTCGAGGCTGTCCCCAGGCCAGCACCGCCTAAAGAGGATACCGCACCACCTTCGGACGTCAACGTCGTCTTCTCCAGCATCGTCGATCTGCTCAAGCAGCGGGCCGCCGAGGGAAAGACGCGTGTGCGGGCCACCGCAATTAAAGATGCGTTGCTCCAAGCCTTCCCCGGCTTCAACGAGCGCGCGTACGGGTATACCAAGTTCAAGGACTTGCTCGACGCCGTACAGCGGGCCGGGCTGATAAACATCATTCGGGTGGGCCCCGTGCACTGGGCGACCCTGGCGTCGAAGCCACAGGCAGGCACCCTGACCCCGCCTCCTGCCGCCGAAGCGAGGCCGGAGTCGGTGGTGTCAGAGCCTCTGGGGCCGACCGCGCCCGAGCCGGGGGCTGTGATGCCGAGCGAGGAGCGGTCCCTGGAATTGATCCGCTTCATCCTCGACCTTCGCAACCGCAGTCGATGGCTGACCTACACCTATGTGTTGACCAACCTGTCGACCATGCTCAGCGAGACGATGCCGGCAGCGGCGGCCGAGAAAGAAGCGCGGGATCTGCTCAATGCGCTGGTTGAGCAGGGAATACTGAGGGTAGACGCCGAGCCCCGCGAAATCGATGTGAACGGCACCAAGCATCGCATCCGAATGTGCCATCTGGTGGAAACGCATCCACTGGTCGCCAGGGTGTTGCAGGAGGCAGCCCCTTCGGCCGAGCCCGAGGTCTCGCTGCTCGGCGAGCCGATCGCCGCCGCGGAGCCGACTCCGGTGGAGGATGAGGTGAGGGCCGGCCCTGAGGCTGGGCCAGAATTCCCCGCTGCCGCCCTGGCGCAGCCGGAGACAGAGCGAGCCGCGGTCGAAGGCGTCACGATGGGGCTACCAACCGTGCCGCAAGAGACGCGGCCGGAGGCGGCTACGGCTGAGGAGCCAACGGCTACGATGGGGGCTGCCCCTGGCGAGCAGCCCGCCGAACAGCCGGCTCAAAGGGGCGATGGCCGGTCACGGCGGCGTGGGTCCCGCGGAGGGGCGCGCCGGAGGGCCCGTCCTGCGGCTGAGGCGGCCTCTCCCGTCGAGGCTCAGGCGGCGGAAGAAGCAGAAGGCGAGGGCGCTTCCCCGCAGCCGGCAGGCCAGGAAGAAGGTCCGACGCCCGCACGGGCAGAGCCGGCCGCTGGGCCGGCGCCTGTGCTGGCAGAGGCGCAGCCCATAGCCGGGCCGGCAGCGGAGGAGGGAACGGGACGCGAGACGGCGTTCCAGGTTCTGGCCAGACTGGTCGCCGAGAACGTCAACGATGACCGGCCGCGGCTGCGGGCGCCTGGACTCAAGCAGCGGCTGATGCGCGCCCTCGGCCATTTCGACGAGCGCGAATACGGCTTTGCCCGGTTCGGCGACTTCCTGGACGCCGCGCAACAGGCAGGGTACCTGGTGGTGCAACGAGAAGGGTCGGCAGTCTGGGTGTCGCTGCCTGCCGCTGAGTAGGTCTTGGAGGTGCTGCTTGCCTGAGCCCAACACCCACCGGGTATCGGTCTCCGACGACATCGAGATCTCGACCTACCTGGAAGTGGCCGAGGAGCGGGCCGTCCCCCGACCGAAGCATCCATCTGTCGACGTAGGGCCCGCGCCCCGAGAGGCGGTAGCAGTCATCGACTTCGGTTCGCAGTACAGCCAGTTGATCGCCCGGCGAGTGCGAGAATGCCGGGTGTACTGCGAATTGATCCCGTGGGACGCTCCGCGGGAGCGCGTGGCAGCGCTTCGTCCCCGCGGGTTCATCCTGTCGGGCGGGCCGGCCAGCGTGTACGACCGGGAGGCACCCAGTCTGCCCGACTACGTCCTCGAAAGCGGCCTGCCTGTGCTCGGCATATGCTACGGCATGCAGCTCCTGGCCCACGAGATGGGTGGGAAGGTGGCCGGCTCCACCCAGCGTGAGTACGGCCGGGCCTCGCTTTACTTAACGGACGTCACCAGCTCTATCTTCAAAGGGCTGCCTTTCAGCTTTCCTGTCTGGATGAGCCACGGCGACCGCATCGATGAGGTGCCGGAAGGCTTCGGCGTGCTCGCCTATACCGACAACTCTCCCGTTGCCGCCATAGGGAGAAGGGGCGTCATCGGCCTCCAGTTCCACCCAGAAGTAGTGCACACGCCCGATGGCAAGAGTATCATTCGGAACTTCCTCTACGAGGTGTGCGGCTGCGAGGGCACCTGGACGCCCGGTTCCTTTGTGGCGGAGGCGGTGGAGCACATTCGGGACCAGGTGGCCGGTGGCCGGGTGCTGTGCGCTTTGAGCGGCGGCGTGGACTCGGCCGTTGCAGCCACGCTGGTGCACCGGGCTGTCGGCGACCAACTGACCTGCATCTTCGTCAACAACGGCTTCTTGCGCCGGGAAGAGGCCGAGCGGACCATCAACACCTTCCAGCGCAATATGAAGATGAACCTTGTGTATGTCGATGCGACGGAGCGGTTTCTCTCGCGCCTGTCGGGTATCATCGACCCGGAGCATAAGCGGCGGCTCATCGGGGCCGAGTTCATCCAGGTCTTCGAGGAGGAGGCCCGCAAGCTGGGGACGGTGGACTTCCTGGCACAGGGGACCCTCTACCCGGATGTCATCGAGAGCACGACCGCCGATACGAAGGCCGCGGCCCGCATCAAGACCCACCATAATGTGGGTGGCCTCCCGACTAACCTGCGCTTCAGCCTGGTGGAGCCGCTGCGCTACCTCTTCAAAGATGAGGTGCGGGCGGTGGGACTGGAGCTGGGCCTTCCGGAGGAGATGGTGTGGCGGCAGCCGTTCCCCGGGCCTGGCCTGGCCATCCGCATAATCGGCGAGGTGAACCGGGAGCGGCTGGAGATCCTGCGGGCTGCCGACTGGATCGTGGTGGACGAGATCAAGCGGGCCGGCCTGTACTATAAGCAACTGTGGCAGAGCTTCGCCGTGCTCACCCCCGTTCGCAGCGTCGGGGTGATGGGTGACTACCGCACCTATGGCTACGTGGTGGCCCTGCGCGCCGTGACCAGCGAAGACGGGATGACTGCCGACTGGGCGCGGCTGCCGTACGACCTGCTGGCTACCATTTCGAACCGCATCGTCAACGAGGTGGCCGGTGTGAACCGGGTGGTGTTTGACATAACCAGCAAGCCGCCCGGCACAATCGAGTGGGAGTAGAGGGCTTGTAGGACACTGCTAAGGGTATTCTGACAATATTGGTCGAGACGAGGCAGCTTTCCGCAGGTCAGGAACCTGCGGAAGGTTGTTATAAAGGGCATCGAAGGTGGCGGTCCCTCAAGAATGGACGTACCCCGTCCCATTCGTGCAGTGATGAGCTCCATGAAGTGTCCCGCCGAAATTGACCGGCCGAAGACAACAGATTATGCTTGGGGCACCAGCGCGTGTTCGATACGGGCGTCGAGAGGCGCCGAATGAATAACTATTCATAGACAAAGGGGGATGGCAATGCAGGCTTTGCAGCAGACGGCAGACCTGGTCCAGGCCGATCGGGAACACCTCCTGCATCCGGTAGCGCCGCTGTACGAGTTGGAGAAGACCGGGCCTTTCATCATAGCGGAGGGCCACGGTATCTTCGTGCGGGATAACGACGGAAAAGAGTACGTCGACGGTATGTCGGCCCTCTGGAACGTGAACGTGGGCCATGGACGGAAGAGTATCGCCGAGGCGGCGGCGGCCCAGATGAGCAAGCTGGCCTTCGCCCCCTCTTTCTGGGGGATGGCCAACCCGCCGTCTATCCAGTTGGCGGCCCGCCTGGCCGAGCTCACTCCGGAAGGGCTGAAGCGCTTCTTCTTCACCTCCGGCGGCGCCGAGTCCAACGAGACGGCATTCAAGCTGGCCCGCTACTACTTCCGTATGCAAGGCCAGGACAAGTATAAGATAATCGCCCGCCACGGTGGCTACCACGGCATCTCACTGGGGGCCCTCAGCGCCACGGGCGTCCCGTCGTACCACGACAAGTTCGGACCGACCTGTCCCGGCTTCCTGCACATCCCGGCTCCCTACTGCTACGGCTGCGCCTTCGACAAGGTCTATCCTCAGTGCGAGATTGACTGCGCCGCTGAGCTGGAGCGGGCCATCCTGCGGGAGGGGCCGGAGACGGTGGCCGCCTTCATTGCCGAGCCGGTGCAGGGTGTGGGCGGCGTGATCGTGCCCCCGCCGGAGTACTTTCCGAAGATCGAAGCCATCTGCAAGAAGTACGATGTGTTGTTCATCGCCGACGAGGTGATCACCGGCTTTGGCCGCACCGGGAAGTGGTTCGGCGTGCAGAACTGGAACGTGCATCCCGACATGATCTCATTTGCCAAGGGCGTCACCAGCGGCTACCTGCCTCTGGGCGGCGTCGCCCTCACGGAGCGCATCTACGAAGGCATCAAGCGGCCGGACACTGTCTTCATGCACGGCTTCACCTACAACGGTCATCCGTCCTGCTGCGCCGCGGCCCTCGCCAACCTGGATATCCTCGTCGGTGAAGACCTGCCCGGGAATGCGGCCCGGGTGGGCAAGTACCTCCAGGACCGCTTCCAGGAGTTCTACCGGTACGAGTTTGTGGGCAACGTGCGGGGCATCGGCCTGCTGGCAGCGGTCGAGCTGGTCGCCAACCGCGAGACCAAAACGAAGTTCGCCCATTCCTTGAAGGTGGGAGCGCAGGTGGCGGCTGCGGCGCGGGCGAACGGCCTCATCTGCCGGGCGATCGGAGATGTGTTGGTGTTTGCGCCGCCGCTCATCATCACGCGGCCGCAGGTGGATATGCTCGTCGATCGTTTCGCTACCGCGCTGGAGTCGGTGCAGAAGTCGCTGCCGGTGTAGAAGACTGAAGGTAGAAGACTGAAAATGAGAAGAATAGGGACGGCACTGCCCTGCCGCCCCTATTCTTCCCCGAAACTCGCCCTGCGTCTACACAACTACTGTTGGACTAAGAGTATAGGCTGGATGTATCCCGCCACTGTCCTGCTGTGGAATGATCGGTGACTCTCCGTTTCTTCAGGAATGGCTTGATTGTCTCTTGCATTCTACGTAGGCTCTTCTTTGCATCAATAGTTCGTTTCTGATGCTCCAACACTGCTTCACCTGATTTCGCCATCTTCTTAGCTGCGGCCATGATCAGCTCCTCCTTGCCGAGGCAAAGAACGAATGGTTCTTGCTTTCGATGCATTTCGTGGCCTCGCCAGATACAAAACTGCTCGTGCGGATGTTCAATTCGTAGACCACTTCCCAGAATCTATCCGTCACGTCCTTTAGTTCTATCTCCAAGCAACAATCTGCGGCCTCTTTCGCGTAGATAGGTCTTCCGTGGGTCTTCGTTCGTTCCGGTGTAAGGAATATCTTTATCTTGTCCTTGATGTCCTTCTCAGACATGTCTCTCATCATACCCGAAGCCAAAGTCCTAATCGCGATGTCTTCAGACAATGACAGGGCAGCCCTGAACTCTTTGATCTCTCGTGCATCGTAATTGGAAAGCTGCTGGAGATATGGCTCTAGGTTACCTTTCTCCTTCACAGCTTGTGAGAACAAGTCCTCGTAACTCTTAACGATGTTGAAAACGGAAAATATCCTCAACGTGGCATCGTCCGGTGCAGCCACTTGAGGGTCGATAGGCCCAAGTTCAGAAGTCGCACCCATAATGATCTTGCTTGCACCGAAACATATCATCGTGGCGGCAGATTTCGCTTTTGCAGGAACAATTGCCCAGTACTCACCTGTCCTACTATAGCTTCTACAAACATTGATTATGCGCTCGGCGGCAAGTCCATCTCCGCCGGGCGAACTTATGAGCAGAGCCAGCCCATTTGACAAGTCCAATTTCTGTAAGACGCCCTCCAGCATATCAGCATCCGCGTCTTCAATCATAACAGGGAACCGGAAGCTCGTAAAGAACGAAACGACTGGCCGACCGAGCTGCTCTTCTAGACTCCTGAAGAGCCCTTGTCGCGTCTCATGCCCTTGTTTCTGTTCTGCCAAAACCCGTTGAATGACTGGACTTCGCAGTTCCTCTGCCATCGCTTACTCCCAAGAGCGAATCTGAATCGTCCAGCGATGCTTGGTATTCATCCCAGGCTAAACACGCGCAGATTATTGCGCTTCTAAGGCTGAAATGCAATACGTGAGGTCACACGTGGTTCAACGTTCGCCCAATATGCAGGCAATAATAGCTATGCAAGCAATAATAGCGGAAGACCGACGCTTGACGCGGCGGCCGTCGCGCCCGTCCCTTTGATAGGCTCTTATCCGATGGGTATGGCTGAAGGCGGCAGCACAAAGGCCTCGAACCGCTCCTGCTTAGCCTTGCATACCGGGCAGACCAGCGGGGGATGTTCGCGGGCGCAGAGATAACCGCACACCCGGCACCGCCAGAGGCGGATCGTAGCCGTGGAAGGGGCGCTGGTGGCCCCCTCGTGAAGCTGGGTGGGCGGCTCTCGCCTGGGCCGGACCGCCGGGCGCCGCTCAGGCACTAGGGTCAGAACACGCGCGCTGGTCAGCACCTCATCCGAGACGTACATGGCGCAATAGCAGGCGCCGTAGTCCTGCAGGTCGGGATCACGATAGTCGCACGGACAGATGATGTCGAGGTCGTCTTCCTTCTTGCCGCTGGCCAGGCGACAGGGGCAGGCCTGGTAGCCGTAGCGCTCCTGGTTGGTCAGCAGCCCCTTCACCAGACCGAGTGTCCACTCTTCGTCGGGGTTCAAGTGATAGCCGCCCGACTCGGCGTCTTCCTTGAGCTTTTCGTAGGCGGCGCGTATCCGCCCCGCATCTTCGCTCACTACTCGCGCTCCAACAATCGCTCGTACTCCTCAGGCTGGTACCCGACCACGCATTCCTCGCCGAAGAAGATCATCGGGAATGCAACCCGGCCCACGCGCTCCTGCAGCTTGGCGACGAGCTGTTCCCGCTCGTTTGCTTCCAGCAAGTCCACGTACACCAGATCGAATCCGTCGGCGTTCGCTTCCAGCCAGGCGCGCGCCTTGGCGCACCAGCCGCACGTGCTCAGGCCGTACATGAACGGCCGTGTTCGAGTAGCGGTTTCCATAGTCCTTCCCCTCCAGATCGTACAACCTGCCCTACTTCGAGTCTACCGCACGATTCCTGGGGCCGCAAGGCGTGGGAACCGAACGCGAAAAGAGCGCAGGGGCGGGCGCCCCCGCACTCCTCGAAATGGCCCCGGCGGTGAGCGGGCCGCCGGATACGGTGCTTTACGCTTTGACCGTGTACTTCGCTACAGCGTCGGGGTTGAGCTCGATGCCCAGACCCGGCTTCTGGGGCAGGGGCAAATAACCGTCGATTACTTTGGGCTGCTCCGCCAGTAGCTCGGTCCGCAGCGGCGTGTCGTAGGCTGGATAGCAGAGATACATGCTGTTGCTCAGCGCGGCCAGGCAGTGGGCCGTAGCTACCACCTGGATATCCTGGCCGCCGCCGCAGTTGACGTGTGGCATACACTTCAGCCCCCAGACGCTGGCCAGGTCGGCCACCCGGCGCAGCTCGGAGATGCCGCCGGCGCGCACCACGTCGGGCTGCACGATATCCACGGCGTGCCGGGACACGATCTCTCCATACTGGTAGCGGGAGAAGAATCCCTGGCCGCCGGACAGAGGCACCTTCACCTTGCCCTGCAGCCGGGCCATTGCCGCCACATATTGCTCGCGGTCCCGCTCGGCGTCACGCACGTCCAGCGGCTCCTCAAACCAGGCCACCCTGTTCTCCTCCAGGACGGGGGCGAGCCGTAGAGCGGTGAAGTGGTCGTAGGTCTTGTCGGTGTCGACCCCGATGGCGACCTTGTCTCCGAGGATCTTGCGGCCGGATTCGACGATGGCGATGTCCTTGTCGATGGTGCCTTGCTCGGCAAGGCCCACGAAGCCCAGCCCGAGGCGCAGCTTGATGGCCGGGTAGCCGGCCGCCTTGTACTCCTCGCACTCCTGGGCGATCACTTCTGGCTGCTTCATGCTGGGGGCAATGTACACCGGAACGCTGTCCCGCAACGCGCCGAGCATCCGGTATATGGGCAGGCCGGCCACCTTGCCGGCGATGTCCCAGAGGGCGATGTCGATGCCACCGATGACGCCGAAGGTGCCGCCCTCGCCGCTCGAGGTGGCGTACATGCTCTCCCAGAGCCGCTCGATGTCCAGCGGGTTCTGTCCTTTCAAACGAGGCAGGAGAATGGTATCCAGAGCGGTGCGCAGCGAGGGATAGGGCCCGTTCAGGATGCCGAGGCCGGTGATTCCCTCGTCCGTGAAGACCTCGGTAATGACGGCGCCGACGTCGTCACGGTTGCCGCGGCCCCAGCGCAGGTTGAATGGCATCGGGTAGCTGATCGGTGTTAGCTTGATGTCCGTTATCTTCATCGTTAGTTCGCTCCTTGTGCATACTGAAGTTCTGCTACTTGTCCAGCCAGAGCCAACGCATATCCGTGCCGGTAAAGTGGACGACGAGGCCCTTCATCGACTTGTCGTAGACGAAGTAAGTCGGCTCCAAGTAACCGCTGCCCAGGTAGCCGTCCTCCATGAACATAGCCAAGCAGCGCTTGTAGATCTCGTGCCGCTTCTTGTCGTCGCTCAAAGAACTTGCCTCGGCGATACAGGCGTCGAACTGGTTGTTGCAGTAGTTGAACCAGTTGTTCAAGGAGTTGCAGGTCATACCGCGCGGGGCGAATATGTCCGGGTCGGGATACACGTAGTCGCCGTAGAAACCCAGAGTGGCCTGGCCGGCGCGATAGCGGGCCAAACCGGCGGATCGCTCCATCGAGTCGATGGTGATTCGAATACCGACCGCGTCCCACATGAACTTGGCAATCTCAGAGATCTTGCGATCCGGGTCCCGGGCGATAGTGGTGAGGGTGATGTCGATGCCGTTGGGATACCCGGCCTCCGTCATATACTGTTTCGCTTTGGCCACGTTGTACTCATATTTGGGAATGGTCTCGTCCCAGCCCAGATGGTAGGGCATCCAATAGGTCCAGTAGGCCGCCTTCGCTAGGCCGAAGCCCATGGTCTTAGCCATCTGTTCTCTGTCGATGGCGTGATTGGCAGACTTGCGCAGTTTGACATTGTCCTTGAAGGGCCCGTCGTATTGGTTCATTGCGTAAATGAACCTCACGAATCCGCCGAAGGGCAACTCGTGGTACACCAGGTTGGGATTACTCTTGACGGCGGCGATGTCAGAAAGGTTGATATTGCCAGGCCATGTCAGCGTACCGCTACGTAGTTCGGTAAAGGCCACTGCCGAGTCCATAATGAGACGGGAAACGACGCTGTCCAGGTACGGGAGGGGTTGGCCGTCGGCGCCGTTCTGCCAGTACCCGTCGCGCTTCTTGAAGGTTTCCTTGCTGCCTTTCACCCACTCAGCGAGGACCATCGGGCCGGTGCCCACCGGCTTGTCGCGCAGCGCATCGGGGCCGTTTGCATCGACGAAAGCCTTGGAGGCCATAGCCGAGGCGTAGGCCCCGGAGCCAACCACACCGTCGGAGAGTTTCATCAACGCCGTGGCCGACGGGAACTTCAGGTTAATCCGCACCGTGGTGGGATCGACCACCTCGATGCTCTCCACTGCTTCTACCAGATGCTTGCCGCTGGACTTGGGGTGGCTTCCCACTCGATCAAGGTTCCATTTCACGACCTCGGCGGTAAGGTCGCTACCGTCTGAGAACTTGATACCCTTGCGCAATTTGAACACCATCTTCTTCGGATCGGTAACATCCCAGGATTCGGCCAATTGAGGCTTGATGGTGAAGGTTCCTTTAGCCTCATCTATTAGGTCATACGTGACGAGATGCTCATACACCAGGCTGACGGTGGGTGCGTTGAACGTTATTGTGGTAACGTTGTCGGTGTCGTCCAGCTGGCTATTGCGAGAGTAGGTCACAGTGCCCCCTCGTTTAATCTTGGGAGTGGGTGTGGCAGTGGGTGCCGCTGGTTTGGGAGTAGCGGCCAGTTCGGCTTTGGGCGCCGCCGTGGGCGGCGCGGGCGCAGGCGCAGTAGGTACCGCTGGGCCACTCGGTTGGGTGGGCGCTGCCGGAGCACAGGCCGCGAGCAGAGCCAAAATCATCACCGAAGCCATCGCCAGACAAACGCTTCCTCGCACCTTTTTCTCCTCCGTTCGCAACCCTGCGAAATAGTAGCCTAGTCCTAAAGAGACACGAAGATCACCGTCAAGGAACTATGCGACTGTACAAACCAATGATTCGTAAGGCCGAGTTCGCCTCCTCTCCGACCACTCGCGTGGTTCGCACAACTCTCCGCTGGAGACGGGCCGACAAGGAATCTCACAAGCGTGCGGCACCAATTCCGCTACTGAGGTACGCCGCTAGAAACTCGCTATGCCGCCCAAGACAAAACAAAAAGACCGACAGCGGTTCATCCTGTCAGTCTCAAAGATGCCGAGTCCGACGCCGCGCCCCCGTGCCGTTGCTCCTATGAAAGGCGCGCTAACAGGTACGAGCCGCTGAACCCGATGTTATTATCAATATGATAGCACTGTTGTCAATTCTACCCCGCCGACCTTCGGACTCGGAATGGGACAAGCGCTGAGGCTATCTGCTTAAAGCGCTGCCAATTCTTCAGCAGGACCTCTTCTATGGCCTTACGCCCCAGGCTCAGGTCTTGTTCTAGAAGCACAAATGGTCACTCAATGCGACCATCCTCATGTCTTCCTAGAGAATTGCGTGCACCCGCGGTCCCCGCCAACAATTGACCAGGCAGCCGGCGATGAGTAGAATTGCCGCAGCCTAACAGCTTGTCAGCTTGGGAATTGGAGGGACCCCTGAGAGATCGCCGGTCACGGATAGGATGGCCCGGATGGGAATGGGTGGCGCTGGCCGTTGTCCTGGTCGTGGGGGCCTTCCTACGGTTCTTCCGCTTGGATGCGCTGCCCCCGGGCCTCCACTACGATGAGGCCGCCTACGGTATGCTGGCCACCGATATGCTGCATTCCGGCCAGCCTCAGATATTCTTCCGCGCCTATGCGGCGCGCGAGCCGTTCTTCGTTTACCTGGTAGCCGCGTCTATCACCGCTCTCGGCCACACGCCGCTGGCACTGCACCTTGTGGCGGCGTCGGTCAGCTTCCTGACCGTGGTGTTCACCTATCTGTTTGCCCGGCTCGCCTTCGGGCGGTGGGCGGCGCTGGCGGGGTCCGGGCTGCTGGCCGTGTCCTACTGGCACGTGCATACCGGGCGGCTGGCCTTTCGAGCGATCACCGTGCCGCTGATGATGGCCCTCACCGCGTGGCTGCTGTGGCTGGCCTTCCAGCGGCGGCAGTGGCGCTGGTATGTCCTCGCCGGCCTGTCCGGCGGCCTCACCTTCTACACCTACATTCCCGCCCGCTTCCTCGCCGTGCTGGTCCCGGCGTTCGTCCTGGCCCAGCTACTGTTGAATCGAGAATGGCTGAACGCGCATTGGCGAGGTCTGCTTGTGTCCTCGCTGGTCGCGGCGGCCGTCGCCGTGCCGCTGGGCGTACACTACCTGCAGTTTCCTGATGACTTTTTCGTGCGCTTCGATCAGTCGTCCGTCTTCACGGCGGGGGGCTCGAGCGCCGTGTCGTCGCTAGCCACCAGCTTCGTGAACACATTGGGGATGTTCAACCTGCACGGAGATTGGAGCTTCAAGTACAACCTCCCCGGCCGGCCCGTCTTCGACTGGTTCACCTCGGCGCTGTTCTATCTGGGCATCGTCGTGGCGCTGAGGAAGGCCCGCCGGCCCGAGCACAGCTTTACACTGCTGTGGCTGATCGTCATGCTGTTGCCCGGCGCTCTGACCATCGAGAGCCCCCATTTCCTGCGCACTTTGGGGGCTGCGCCGCCGGCCCACCTTCTGCCGGCCATCGGACTCATCGCCGCCTTCGAGCCGGCGAGGCGTCGCTGGCCAGTCGCCCGATATGCTGTAGCGGGGGTGGCCGTGGCCTGGCTGGCCTGGACGGGCGCCAACACCTACCGGTCCTACTTCGATGACTGGGGGCGGACCACTCAGGCCTTCTACGCGATGGAGGGCGACGTGGCCGCGGCTGCCGGCTACGTGAACATCCTGCCGCCCGGAGAGACCGTGTACTTCGCCGCGGAGCACTATCGCCATCCCAGCGTGGCCTTCCTTGCCGGGCCGGCCTTCGAGCGGCTGAAATGGTTCGACGGGCGGGAGGTACTGCCGCTGAAGCCGGGGGCGCTGTACGTTTTCCCCCATCTGGCCACGCCACCGGAAATAGAGCGGTACTTCCCGCCGGCGACCAGAGTGGCAGAGGGACAGGGGCCAGAGGGGGAGCCGTCATTCGCCGCCTATCGCCTGCCGGCGGGCGAGCCTCCCCTATCAATATCAATGCAGCACGCGCTGTCCGCGAATATGGGCGGCGTGGTGCAACTCCTGGGCTATGGTCTCGCCAACCAGCCGCAGCCGGGCGATAACCTGGACGTGGTACTGTATTGGGAGGTCCTGGAGCGGCCAGCGCAGACCCTGGGCTTCTCTCTGCAACTGGTGGACGAGAAAGGGCGGCGCTGGGGGCAGCGGGACCCCGGGAGCTACCTCAGCGAAGAATGGGAGCCTGGCGAAACCCTAGTGAGCTGGCTGCGCGTCCCCCTCGATCCGACGGCCCCGCCCGGCAAGTACCATCTGGAGATCGACCTGTATGATAAGAAGACGTTGAAAGCCATGCCCATTCTCGATCCCGCGGGCAAGCCCCAGGCGGCCCGGGCGCGGTCGGTGGCCATCGAGGTGCCACGGCGGAAGGAGCCTCTCCCGGCGTCCGAGCTGCCCATTCGCCATCGGATGGAGGAGCCGCTGGCAGGCGGCATCGGCCTCCTGGGCTACGACCAGCGCCCGGATACGCTGCGGCCGGGGGACAAGCTGTTCGCCACGCTGTTCTGGCAGGCGGCCCAGGCCCCTGACCGGGACTACGAGGCGCTGCTCCAGGTGGTGGGCGAAGATGGGCGGGCGTGGCAGGAGGCGGCCGGCGTTCCGGTGGATGGCACTTACCCGACGAGCCGCTGGTCGGCGGGCGAGGTGGTGCGCGATGAGCGCGAGCTGACCATCGGCGGCCGCCTGCCGCCGGGCAAGTACCAGCTCCATGCCCTCCTGCGGGAAGGGCGATCGGGAGCCCCGGCATCGGCGGCGGTGGCACTGGGGACCTTCACGCTTGATGGCCGGGAGAGGCGGTTTGAGTCGCCGCCCGTGGGACACATCCGAAGGGCCGAGCTCGGCGAAGTGGCCGGGCTGCTGGGCTGCGATCTGGCGACTGACCGGCTGGTCGCGGGGCAGAAAGTAGACCTCACCTTGTACTGGCAGGCGCGCGACGAGACCGATGTCAGCTACAAGGTCTTCGTGCATCTTCTGGATGCCGACAACAAGATATGGGGCCAGCAAGACGCCATCCCCGGCAATGGCTCCCTGCCTACCACGAGCTGGCTCAGCGGCGAGGTCATTACAGACCACTATCAGTTTGCCCTAGACCCTGCCGCTCCCCCGGGCCGCTATCTGCTGGAAGTGGGCATGTATGACCCGGCCACCGGCAAGCGCGTGCCGGTGCGAAATGAAGAAGGCGACCGGGTGCCCCTGGCAGAGGTGGACGTGACCCGGTAGCGCCCAGCGTCTCGGCGCTTAAGAGACCACGCGCGTCTTGTGAAGGAAATCCATCACGAAGCGCAGGTCTTCGTCGTATTCCTGGCGTCGCACCAGGGCACAATCGACGTAGTTCGCGTAGCTCAGGTCGCGGTGGGTTATGTCCGCCAGCCGTGAGGTGACGTTGGTCTTGCGGGCAACGAGCTCTTCGTAGCGGCGCATGGGACGCGCCAACGCCCTCAAGCTGGCGAGGATGCTCTGGCGGAGCGCCGCGATGTCGGCCTGCAACTGCTCTTCGCCTTTGTCGAGGTCGGCGACGTGGCGAGGCACCCCGTTGACGCCGGCCCAGGCAAGCTGCTGGTTCAAGTTATCGATCTGTAGCTTGCGCCGCTCCACCTCGATAGCGGTGCGCTGCGCTTTCTCGAGCAGGGCCGAGGCCCGCGCCCGGTCTTCGGGGCCGGTCGGCGTGCTGCTCAACAGGGCGACCTGCTTGCGGGTCTGTTCAAGCTCACGCCGCAGGTCGCGCAGGCTGGCCTCCAACTGGCTCTTCGTAGAAGTCATCTCGGAAATGCGCATCGTGAAGTCCTACTTTTCCTCGGAAGAAGCCGGTGCGGTGCCCTCGTCGGCGTCATTCCAGAAGTAGACGCTCATCGCGCCGCCAATGAGTCCGGCCATCAGGCCCACGAACCAGTATCCCTGCGTATGCACCAGGCGGTCGGCGATGAACCCCACCATCATAACGGCTACGGCGCCGGCGATTGATCGCCACACCAGCCCCTGTATTCCTATCATAACCTATTTGCTCCCAGCGATCTCATTCGATCTCAACGCTATATGTTCGAAGGCAAGAGTCTAGGGCGAGGGCAACGCCGGCAACACGATCATCGAAAGTATCATCGTGATAATGACAAGAAGCCCCAGGATCGCCAGTATTCTTGTTCCCGTCCCTCTTTTCACTGCCTCAACCTCCCACGCGATTATAGGGTCGTGCCTCGGGCCGTGTCAATGCGCGGGACGGGACGGGCCCGGCCTTGCCACCACTCTGCCATCCACCATAGCACAGGGGCCGCGAAAATGACAGCGACGGCCAGCGTCTGTACCTGCGGGACGCCGAACCAGTCCGGGTATCGCATCCACACGTAGATGAACACGATGTACGAGGCCATAGCGGTGAATGAAAACAGGATGCTGAGCTTCTGGTAGAAGCCATCGCCGGCGAGCGCGGCCAGCGCCACCAGCCATATGAGGTACCATGCTTGAAACCAGAGGGATGCCAGGACCAGGTAATAGAAGATGATCCGGTAACTGCTGGCGGCAAGGTTGACGCGACCCAGGTCTGGCCTGCTGATCTCCCGCAGGTAGAGCGCCCCGAATGCCGCGGCGGCGATCAGACTGATCAAAACAGCGGGAGGAGTGACGCCCGATATCCTCTCCAGCGCCAGCGAAAGCAGCGCCGCCGGCGAAGCGGTGAGGAAGCCCGATCGGCGGCCCAGCGGCTCGAGGGTATCCCATCCATCCCAGAATGGAAAGTAGAACGCTACCACCAGGAACAGGCCAGCGAGAGCGCCTTCAAGCAACTGGAGGCAGCGCAGGCGGGGGCCACTCTCTCGAAGGACGTGCGCAATCATCAACGGCCCCAGCAGGGCGGTGACATACTTCACTACGGCGGCCAGAGCGATGGCGGGAAGAGCAAGCGCTACCCGGCGGCGGGCCATAGCCAGGAATGCGAGCAGGACGAAGAACATCATCGCCACGTCGTTGTGGGCGTTTGCCGCCGTCTCCCACAGGACGAGCGGATTCCATGCGAAGAGATAAAGCCCTCGCCACTTCTCAGCCGGGGCCGTTCGTTCCAGGACTGCGTAGATAAGGGCGGCATCGGCCAGGTAGAACGCGATGGCCGTGCCCTTGAAGGCCAGCACGCTGGCCAGCAGGTCGTCGCCACCAAGCAGGCTGGGGAATATGGACAGGATGGTCCATAGCGGCCCGTAGATGCTCGGCATATCCGACCAAACGGCATAGGGATAGAAGGGATCGTTGCTGAAGAAGGACGGGGTCGTCACCAGCGGGTTGGCCAGGTACCGGGTGAGGATACGCGCCTGCATGATGTAGTCGAAAACGTCGGCTGCCGTAGCGGGGTAGGCGGCCGCCAGCAGCGCCGCGAAGCCCAAGGGAAACAGGATAACGATCGCTGCCCGCGCGCGATTGAGCTTTCCGCCGCACAAGCGGTAGCCCAGCGCGTAGAGACCGAAAAGGGCGATCAGCGATGCGCTGAATTGGACGGCGGCCTCCATGCTATAGGAGGTGATCTTGCCGAGGTCGAGAAGGGGCGTATTCAAGTTAGGCAGCAGGGGCACCAGGGCGACCCACCCGAACCAATAGATGCCAGCCGAGACGAGGCCAAGGGCAGCCATCCGCGGCGTCGCAGCGCCGAGGGCGCGACGCGCCACTATGCCGGATTGAGCGAGCCTCCTGCTCACGCCTGTCACCTACAGGGACGGCTTCTTCCGCAGGCGCAGCCAGCCAGCCGTCCAGAGAAACACCAGGCCTGCGAGAACGAGCAGGCTGATGGCCGCGCCCACCTTCACCGAAAGCGGGTCGAAAACGAACTCGACGGTGTGGTCGCCTGCTGGAACGTACACTCCCCTGAAGAGGTAATCGGCGAGGTAGAGCTTCTGGGGCTGTCCGTCCACGTACACTCGCCACCCGTTATGGTATGAATCGGTTAACAGGAGAAACGAGTCCTTGTCTGCCTGAGTGTGGACCCTAACCCGCTGGGCCTCGTATCCCGTCACTTCAGCCCGGCCCGGCGAGGGTGCCTTCGCGGCCTCCGCCCACGCCAAAGGCGGACGGACCAGGGCTTGGATGTGCTGATCGCGGAAGGGAGACTGCGCCTCTTCCACAATCGCGGTCTTGGTGGGGTCGAAATCTCTGTCTACCAGCCAGTCCGGGACGCTGTCGAAGGAACGGGCAATGACCACCGTCGGGACCAGCATCGCTCTGGGCAGGGGGCTAGGATTCTCGTAGATGCGGACCTCGCTGTCCTCGAACACTATCTTATAGCCGGCCCGCTGCCAGCCGGTGGCATCTTTGGTGGCCACCACGTACTTGACATTCATAAGGTCCAGCAGCCGGTAATTGCCGCGCTCGATATAGCGCATGTAGTCGCGATGTCGCTCGGGCTCGAGAGAGCTATAGCCGCCGATTGACGCAACCCCATAAGGAAGCATACGATTGGTCTCGGTGCCGATGGCCGGCCAGCGCGTATATACGCGATGCAGCCCGTTGCGCTCGATGAGGAACTTGCCGGCGGGGGTCGGTGTGGTCAGGTTGCTGCCCGGCATCAGCGGGTGGAAGGCCGAGGCAAACACAAGCAGGTCGGTGGCTATCAGCCCCAGCAGGAGCGCCCGCCACATCGCGCGCCCCCGCGGCCACATCGTCCAGCCCGCCAGGATGACGACGGTCGCCGCAACCAATATGAACGCGAGATGTGTCTTCGGGTTGCCGAGGTCCAGGTTGAAGATGAGCGCTCTGTAGACCATATCGGGGTTCAGGAGGTAGTTGCCCCGGCGGAGCGGCATATACTGGGCGTTGATCAGCGAGAGCGTATCGGGCCCGTGCTGGATAATCCAGTTCCTGGCGAGGACCATGCCGATGGCCAGTGCCCCGCCGAAAGCGGCGAAGGCGAGGGTGAAGGTGGCCACTGCCCGCCGCGCCCGCTTCCCGGCAGGGCTACCCTCGTGCCTCAGGTTGTCGACCAGCCACTGAGCGCCGAAGCCCGCCAGGACCGCCATCGATATCACGAAAAGGAAGATGAACCGCCCCGGCGCTCTCACGAAAGAGAAGGGAGGCACGTTCCAGAAGAGCCAGTAGACCTTCAAAGGCAGATAGTCGCCGAAGCTGAGGAGGAGCGCCAGCAGCCCGAGAATGCCGAAGAAGACTATGTACCGGTTGCGCGCGAACAGAACGGCGATGATGGCCAGCGCCAGGGGAGCCACGCCGACGTAGATGGTCGTTTCCCAGAATGTCCACAGCGACCAGGGGTCGCCTCCCGCGGTGCGGAAGAAATATGGAAACAGCAATGTGAGAAGATTGTGGGGCGAGGCCGAGAAAGTGACGGCAAAGTCGTACATCAGGCGGTAGCCGCGGAAGGAATACCGGGTCAGCTCGTACAGTGGTACTAGCTGGGCCGCGGCCAGACCGGCGCCCACGCCGGCGACGACGCCGCCCACCTGCCCCAGGAACCACAGCCGGGGCCAGGCGTACGCGGCCCACCGCCGGGCCTGGCCGATTGTCGCTGTCAGCCAGTTGGGCCTGGAGAAAGCGCCCGCCCTCCGGGCGGGCCACGGCAGGCCGATGTGCCGCGGAAAGCCGTTCCAGGGGACCGCGCTGGCCGGCACGGTGAAGGCCCGAAACGCGGCGTAGGCCCCCAGGGCAAACATAGTGAGCAACACGGGTTGGAGATGCACGGCCAGATCGGCGAAGCCCAGCCCGAGGCCGGCCAGCGACAGGAAGATGTACCGCCGAAGCCCCAGGGAATTGAATGCCTTTTCCACGAACAGAAGTATGAGCGGCAGCCATATGGCCGTGTTGCCTACATTGGTGTGGTGAAGCTGGGCCACCAGGAAGCTGCCCAGCGAGAACACCAGCGCCGAGATGATCGCGGCGTACCGGCGCAGGCCGATCTCTCGAACGAAGAAGTAAGTGGACGCACCGGCGAGGAAGAAGCGCAGCACCCGCAGCCAGATGCTCCCTTCTTCCGCCGAGAGCAGCAGTAGAGCGAGCACTCTCGGGGGGTATAGGGCACCCGACTCGCCGTCGGCGAACAGATGGAAGCCGCCGAATATGTAAGGTGTCCATAGCTGCAGCGTGCCGTGGCGGAGGGCGTCCTCCAATTGACGCGTCGCCGGGTAATAGAAGGTGATAGTGTCCGGTTCCCAGTAGATGTTATCGAAGAGCACCGCGTCCTTGAAGAAAATCAGGACACAGACCAGGACCACCAGCAGCGCCGCAAGGTCCTTGACCCGGCCGGAGGCAAAAGCCTTCCGCAGCGCGGCTGCCGCGGCCGAGAGGGGCGCGCTGCCCGGCGGGTCCGTCGTGTCTGCGGCAGCCGGCCCCTCGCCTCCGCCTGGTCCGGCTATCTTCACTGCCGGCAAGGCTAGCTCCTGGAGACCAGGAAAACCCCTGCGCAGATGACCAGCACTCCCATGAAGCGCATCGCGGTCACCGATTCCTTCAGAAATGCCCACGACAGGGCTACCACCAGGATGTAGCCGAGGCTCAGCATCGGGTAGGCGTAGCTGAGATGAACGCGCGATATGACGGCCAGCCAGAAGATCGACCCCGAGAAGATCAAGACGAATCCGAGCAATATGGTCGGTTGGCTGAAAGTGCGGACCAGTCCCTGTAAGATGAGGCTTGGCTGCATAGGCAGCGCACCTACCTGGTTCATACCGTACTTCAGGAGCAGCTCACCGCTCACGGAAAGACATATGGCAATCAAGAGCAGCAGGTAAGGTGTCACTTTGCTTCTCTCCTTTGACAATAACATCGAATCATTGCACCTCTACCCGGATTTCATGCGCTTCTTTGTGATCGTACTGTAATCGCAGCACGCCGATGCGGTTATTATAGCTGAAAGTGCCGGGCCGTAGGGCAGCCATCCGGGTGCGTGACAGCGGCTGGCCATCAAGATACACCGCGCGGGGGCGGGGAACGTATACGGCGATGTTTCCAGGCGGTGAGGCAGGCCCGCGCACAGTTATCATGAGATTGCCATTCCCCTCCCTGACGGTGTCAAACGAGCTGTTGGTCCAAACGACGCCTGGGGTGCTGCGCAGGAGGTACAGGCGAAGGCCTTTGCCGGGCACGATGGTATGCAGTGTACCATTTATTCGCTGGAAAGCATTCTCTTCGACGTCGTACGCCAGATAGGATTTGGTGGGATCGAGACCATAGTCGGCCAGCGTGACAGTGAACTCCTTCGGCTCTCCATCGCGGTTCAAGAGGCCGAGATAGGCCGTCTCGTCGCGCACGGTGGCGAATACTTCCGGCCTCAGCAGGCTGGACACCTTCGTCTTCCCTTTGAATGGATCGTAGTGGACCAGGAGGGAGCGGTAGGCGCTCAAGGTGTCCTGATTCATCTCTGGAAGGGAGAAGCTCAGCGAAATCTGGGTGCCCAGGGCCAGGGCCGCCTCAATCCATTGCCGATTCACCTCCGATTGGTTGGGATCGTCCGTAATCGCGCCCATATTGGGGCGCTGGCCCAGCATCAGCTTCTGCAGTACTGCGTAGTCTATGTGCTCGATCAGGCCCGGGAATGGATAGTCGCTACTGAAGGCGGCCCGCTCGTCGCCGTAGCGAAAGGTATGTGAGTACCGATTGGCGAACAAGGGCGTCATCCACCCGGCCTCGATGTAGGCGTCAGGCTTGAGGTCCGTCACATTCCTCCAGATGAAACGATATATTCCCATCGTCGGTGCCGCTGCTCTCTCCACCAGCCCGAATGGGTCCAGCCTGTCCGGCGTCAGGAGTGCGCCTTCCGCGTTGCCCAGCCCATCTATTTTGATGCCGTCCACATCATAGCGTACAAAGTAGTCTTGCATGACTTCCTGCAGATACTGCCTCAGGCCCGGGTTGGCGAAGTCGTAGATGTAGCTCGCCCTTTCGGTCGACCCCATCCCGTTCGTTTCCTCCCCCAGCCGAACGAGCCAATCCGGATGTTGCTCGATGATGTTGCGGAGCCCCAGCCAGTCGCCGGCCCGCTGTCTGCTATCGAGATACGGTGCAGAGAAGTATAGCACGACCCGCACCCCGCGTTCATGGGCATAGTCTACCAGGCTCCTCAACCCGTTGGGAAACTTTGCCTTGTCCACGTTTCGCCAGTCGGCGCCTTCTCGCCCTTCCGCCACGTACCACCCGGCATCCACTATGATGTGCCATGGTCCCAGGTCGCCCAGGTTCTCGGCTATGTAGTCGATCTGATGGCGCATCTCGTCCTCGTCAATGTCCATGTAGTATACATACCAGCTCAGCCACTGGTACCTGACCCAGTCGGGCAGCGCGAGAGGGGGGTATCGCCTGGCCATCAAGCTGCGGTAGTTATCGAACGCCTGGGCGACGCCGCGTCCGCCTGTCATCTCCAGGTACAGGGTGGGCGATGACGCGACCGTTTGATGCGATCCGATGTCGATCCTATCCGCAGACAGGCCGAGGCGGCCGCGGACCTGGCCAGAGTCTACCTGGGCAGAGAAGCGCGAGGGAGTGCGGGCTTCGTCGATGATAGACAGGAGAATACCCCGCCGGGCTTTGTCGCTCCACAGGTAGAGGGGCTTGCCATAGCCCATCGCCTCCCGGTACAGCAGGCCGTCATCGGGCACGGCGAAATGGCGGACCCGGCTGAAATCGGTGATGTACTGCAGATCTTCTCCAATGATCAAATTCGGAGTGGTTGCCTGGAAGAAGCGAAAACGAGGTGTGCCCACCTCCTGGCCGTCCGTAGAGGCGATCAGCATGCGCATCAGCAGATATGGCTGGCCGTCGAAGAGGGTGAACTTGATGCGGCTGTGCCACGGCAGCCCGTTGTCAGCGCGCAGCGATATCTCTAGCTCCTTACCCTGGCCGAACACAGGGTCGCTGACATCGCGGAAAACGAAGCCGTCGGGTTCCGTGTCCTCATGCAGGTCCAGCCGATGGCCGGGAGCGATGTCGACGGCCGGCGCCGCGTCGTAAAGGGCCACTTGCCCTTCGCTCCTTTGGAGGAGCGTCAGCAGGCCATGCTTCACACCCCCATAGCCTATCACCAGCCCCAACTGGTCGTTGCTCAGCAGCAGCCGGTCGTGCTCCACGTCGACTTCGCCCCTGGTCCTATGCTCGCCGTCGGAGCCTTGCCCATCGAAGATGCGGGCTACACCGGCAGACATGCCCGCGATCCGCCAGTTGTCCCGCTCCTTGGAGATATCGCGGGCCTGCTGTTGAAGCTCAACCTGGTGCCGCATGTTCCTTTCGGCGGCCTCCTCTCCGATGCTGAATGACCTCAACAACCTGGCGTCGGCCCAGTTCGTGTAGGCAGGGCCGGCGTCGGCTCCGGCCTGTGTCACCAGGCGCAGCTCGTCGCCGCCGTTCACGAAGAGCTCGATCCGGCGAGGCGCATCGCCCTGGTGAAACGGGCCGCTGTTGTAGACCAGAATGCCGTCGAGCATCACCATGAAGTGGACCTCCGCCCCTTCGACATGGGAGTCGTCGTTGAGGCCGGCGTAAGCCTCAAACAGGGCGTATTGCCCTCCCAGCCTGTAGGTAATCTGGGAGAGCGGGTACGTGCCCAGTCCTTTTTCAAAGGCTGTGCCTCGCATCAACAATCGGCTGCCTGAGAACGCCGCGTCTCGGGCGGGCTTGTTGTCGTTAGCCACCGCCAGCCACCCGGTCGATGCCTCTTCCCAGGGAAGATCGCTCAGGTATACCCACTGGCCGAGGAGGGTCGCCGAGCTTCCCATCACCATGCCCAGCCGGAAAAGGCGGACAGTGGTCAGGAGTCCGACAACCAAGACGCCAAGGAACAGCCAGCGAAGAAGACGGCCCCGCGATGGCATGGCGGCTAAGAAGAGACAGGAGCCGTGTCAGAGGCCAGCTCCGCTGCAGGCTTCCGCGCCACGCCGATCACGGACAAACCCCAGGGCAGGTCGATTCTGGAGAGCATAAGGGCCTCCAGTCTCAAAGCTTGCGACGCCAGCCAATTCGACAGTCTCGAGGGGGACTGTAGCTCCGACACCGGAGGTGTCAGCCGTCCCTCGAGCAGGCGTTTTGCCAGCGCCAAGGGAAACAGGGTTGTGTTAGCGTGTGTGGTGCGCACGACCTCGAAGCCGGCCGCGGCCATCTTGCGGTGCAGCTCGCGCCGTGTATAACGATGGCGCGTGTGGACGGCAGCATCGTGCGCCCCGCGCAGCCAGTTGTAGGCCGGCACACGTATCACAGCCATGCCTCCCGGCCGGAGCACTCTGCAGAACTCTCGCAACGCCCTGGTGTCTTCGGCCACGCCCAGGTGGTAAATCACATCCGAGCACAGGACCAGGTCGAAGGAAGCATCGGCGAATGGAAGGTCCTCCACCGAGGCCTGGGCAAGCCATTTGAGGCCGCGCTCGCGAGAGAGCTGTAACGCGTCCGGCGAGAAGTCTACACCGACACCCCAGGAGCCGGCCGGCAAGCGCGAAAGCGTGCCTCCGGTCCCACAGCCGGCATCGAGGACGGCACGCCAATGGCCGTTGCCGTTGGCAGCGTGGACGAGGGTATGGGTAATTTCGCGCATTCCGATGTACCACCAGTGTTCGTCCTCCAGGCGGTACATCAGTGTATATTGTTCCTTGTTCATTGGTAACGGGCCACGAACTCTCTTACTTGGTCGGCCACAAAAGCGACCTGCTCTTGCGTCAGCTCGGGATACATCGGGAGAGAAAGAATCTGGGCAACGCAGTCTTCGGTGGTTGGCAGGGCACCGCGCTGCAGGCCGAGATCGGCGTACGCCTCTTGAAGATGGACGGGGACCGGATAGTGGATGAGGGTTCCGATGCCGCGCTCGCTCAGGAATGCCTGCAAGCGCTCTCGCTGCTGGGTGCGTATCACATACAGGTGGTATACGTGCCTGGCCCACGCCGCTTCCTCTGGAAGCGCGATTCCTTCCAGGCCGGCGAGGTGTCGCTTATAGAGCGCCGCGTGCTCGCGCCGGGTGGCATTCCAATCATCCAGATGCGGGAGCTTGGCCCGGAGGATGGCTGCCTGCATCTCGTCCAGCCTGCTGCTGAGGCCCTTCGTCTGATGGTAGTAGCGTCGGGTCTGCCCATAGTTGCGCAGCTTTCGCACTTTGTCGGCAAGGGACGGATCCTGCGTCACCACAGCCCCGCCGTCGCCGAACGCGCCCAGGTTCTTGGTGGGATAGAAGGAGAAGGCAGCTATGTCGCCCAGGGTGCCGACCTTGCGGCCGCGATACTCGGCGCCGGCGGCCTGAGCCACGTCTTCCAGGACCATCAGTTCGTGCCGCCGGGCAATGGCCACGATTTCGTCCATATCGGCAGGATGGCCGTAAAGGTGCACGGGCAGCACGACCCTGGTGCGGGGAGTGATGCGTGCCTCCAGCGCCCCGGGGTCCATGGTGAAGGTGTGGGGGTCGATATCCACCAATACCGGCGTTGCGCCGGTGAGCGAAATGGCGGACACCGTGGGCACGGCCGTATGGGACACGGTGATGATTTCATCTCCGGGGCGAACGCCGCAGGCCAGTAGGGACAAATGAAGGGCTTCGGTGCCCGACCCCACGCCCACAGCGAAGCGGGTGCCGCAATGGGCGGCGAACTCGGCCTCAAACGCCTCCACCTCGGGCCCCAGGATGAACCAGCCGCTGTTGAGGACGCGCTGGATGGCGGTGTCGATCTCCGGCTTGATCGACTGATAGTGGAGGTGAAAATCGTTGAAGGGTACCATCTACGGTACCTCAAGCGGGTTTATGCAGCGAGACCAATAATGCTGGCGGTGAGCGCGGTAGAATTCAACGGTGCGCGCCAGCCCTTCCTCTATGCCAACGCGGGGCTCCCAGCCGAGGACGCGCCGGATCCGGTCATAGTTGGCGTAGAAATCGCCGATGTCTATGGCCCGCTTCTCGTCAGGGAACGGAACGAGGCGGTAACTGCCGGCACCCACCGTTTTCAGCAGCAGCTCCACCAGATCGCGCAGGCTGATGGGCTGGAGGCCCCCCAGATTGAATATCTGCCCGTTCACCTGGTCGGAGAAGCCGGCCAGCAAGAATGCCTCTACCACATCGTCGACGTAGGTCAGGTCCCGGACTTGCCGGCCGTCGCCGAAAAGCTGGATCTCCTCACCGTCGATGGCCTGGCGAATGAACCAGCCGATAAAGCCCTGACGGTTGTGGCACAATAACTGGCGGGGGCCGTAGGTGTTGGTGAGGCGCAGGCTGGTGGCCTGCAGGCCGTACACCTGGCTGTACACCAGATGGTAGCGCTCGCCTGCCAGCTTGTTGATTCCGTTCACGTCGGTGGGCCAGGCCAGATGCTCCTCGTCCACGGGCAGGTAGCGCGGCTTGCCGTAGACCTGCCGGGTGCTGGCATAGATGATCTTGGCCTCGGGATTGTTGTGGCGGCATGCCTCCAGAAGGCTGAGCTGGCTGCGGCAGTTTATCTCCAGATCGGTGTAGGGGTCGCGCATGCTGTCGATATGGCTGATCTGCCCAGCCAGATTGAAGATGATGTCCTGGCCCTGCACCAGGTACCGCATCGCGTGCTGGTCGCGTATGTCGGCGACGTTGATGGTGACCGCGTCGCGGATATCCTGGACATTGAACGGGTTGCCACCGTAGTCGGGCACCAGGGAATCAACCAGCAACACCCTGGCGTTCAGGCTTACCAGACGGTGGGCCAGGTTGCTGCCGATGAAGCCGAGTCCGCCGGTTATGAGGACGCGGCGACCGGCGTAGAAATCGTGGTAAGCTGGCTCGATCATTTGTCGCTGACAGCTACTTCCTCTGTCACGGCTGCCTGTCCAACCTGGACGGCTGCCGGTCCGCGCTTCGCCCATACTAGCTCTTTCCACAGGCCCCATAGTCCAACCACCACCCGCCAGATGCGCCCGAAATTGAAGAACTGCGATTTCCCATATGCGCGATGGAAATGATGCACGGGGACTTCGACGATATTGAACCCGGCGTCCTGGGTCTTCTTCATCAGCTCCAGGCAGATAACCCCGCTGTTGGACTTCAGCTCGACCACGTCGAAGACGGAGCGCCGGACGAGGCGAAAATCGCAGTCCACATCTCGCAGCCGCAGTCCGAAGAGCGCCTTCACAAGATTGTGGTATATACGGCCGATGATAATGCGGTGCAGCGGGTCACTGCGCGAGATCTTGTACCCGTTCACCACATCCACGCCCTCCTTGAACTCGGCCATCAGCAGGGTGAGCTCGTGCGGGTCGTACTGCGCATCCCCGTCTGTGTAGAATATCAGGTCTTTGGTAGCGGCGGCGAAGCCGCTTCGGAGCGCCCCACCGTAGCCTCGATTCCGCCCGTGGGTGACCACCCTCAGGTGCGGGTAGCGTGAGGCCAATTCTTCCAGCACCTCGCCCGTGTAGTCGGCACTGCCGTCGTTGACGACGATGATCTCGTAGTCGTCTGTCAGCGTGCGCAACGTGCAGTCGACGGATACGACCATGCTGGCTATTGTGCCGCCATCGTTGTAAGCAGGAAAAAACGCTGATATGCTATGATTCATCGTTCCCATCCCATATACTACATGACGGGGCTAAGCCGGCCACCCTATCGCCTACGAGCGGGCCTCGATCCCCGTACCGCATACCCTTCAGCGCAAGCACGCGAGCAAAGGGATGATATCGCTCTTGATGGCCTTCTGTCAAATCGTTTGACACAACGTCGGCTAACGTGCTATCAAGACTCCATCAACAAATGAAGGAGACCGACAAGTGAGATTTGTACGTTTCCTGCGAGACAATGAGCCAGTCTACGGAATGGTGGAGGACGGTCAGGTCGTCGAGCTACAGGGCAGCATCTTCGGCAGTTACCGCCCCGCTGGGCGCCCATTGCCGCTGAGTGACGTGAAGCTGCTGGCACCCTGCGCTCCTAGCAAGCTGCTGTGCTTCGGCCTGAACTACGCTGCCCACGCTGCCGAAGGCGGCTCGGAGCCGCCGACCTCGCCGATCCTGTTCCTCAAGGCGCCGTCCTCCGTCATCGGCCCCGGCGACAGCATCGTCCTTCCCGACCACACCAGCCGCATCGACCATGAGGCCGAGCTGGCGGTAGTCATTAAGGACGTGACCAAGGATGTGTCGGAGGCGGAGGCCCTTCAGCATGTCCTTGGCTACACGTGTTCCAATGACGTGTCTCACCGCCCTCTGCAGAAGAGCGATGGCCAGTGGTGCCGGGCCAAGTCTTTCGATACTTTCGGCCCGATGGGCCCGTGGATCGTCACCGACATCGACCCGGGCAATCTCAGCATCAAGTGCCTCGTCAACGGCGAGGTCAAGCAAAGCTCAAACACAAACGACCTCATTTTCAGTGTACCATACCTGGTGAGCTGGCTTTCCAAGAATATGACATTGATGCCCGGCGATGTGATAATGACCGGCACTCCGTCGGGAGTCGGGCCGCTGAAGGCCGGCGACGTCGTC
This sequence comes from Chloroflexota bacterium, assembly GCA_023475235.1. Classification (GTDB taxonomy): domain Bacteria; phylum Chloroflexota; class UBA6077; order FW602-bin22; family JAMCWG01; genus JAMCWG01. Next base: position 844 of record JAMCWG010000030.1, on the reverse strand, counting down.
GAGATAGCCATCGAGGGAATCGGGACCCTGTCGAATCCGGTGCGATAGCCGGTTTCGTGGCGCTGCCGAAGCCACGTGAGTCCACGACTTGTGGGGCTTCGCTTCGACTCCGGACATTGCGCGGGGCAAGCCTGCCACGGGCGTCGCCGGGAAGCCGGGCCGCACGGGCGCGAAGGGATAGACTGGTAGAGGGGGTGGTACCCCTTCCGGCCCAGGATGGCTGGGACGTGCTCGGGCCGGACTACTTGCTGCGCGCCAGGATGGGCGCTACCAGGTTATCCACCGGCACGAAGTCGTCGGTCAGGACCAGCCGACGCCCGCGGTTCAGGAAATCCTTCACCGACGGCGCTGGGACCGGCCGCCCGACCACGCTGCGCCGGCCGCCCTCGCTGGCGACCTGCTGGTAGCGCACCAGATCGATGGGCTGGTCGGATGCGGCCACCACATATGTGCTGGCGCCGCTGGAATCGAACGCGTTGCCGATGCTGAAGAGAGTCACGTAGTTGAAGGCTTGGGCCTGGGTGTTCATGAATGCCTGCAAGAACTCGCCGTCTTTGACGTCGTCGATGATGTTTGCGACATACATTCCGTTCTCTTTGAGCTGGGCCTTCACTAGTTGGCTGAATTCCAGCGTGGTCAGATGGTAGGGAACGGAGAGATCATTGAAAGCATCGCCGAATACGAGGTCATACTTGCGGCCGCCGTCGCCGTTGTGCAGAAAGAAGAACCGGCCGTCCTCGTTGTGAGTGACGACCCTGGTGTTCGGGTTCAAGCCGAGCGGATTGAACGCCGTCTCCGTCACCTGTGGGTCGATCTCCACGACGGTCAGGCTATAGTCCGGATG
>JAMCWG010000115.1 GCA_023475235.1 Chloroflexota bacterium | reverse complement strand
CGGCGTACTGGTGGGCGAGCAGGTGCGAGACCGGGCTTACGGTGGGGGGAAAAAATTGGGCCCGCTATTCGGGCCTGTTTGTGCTTCTAAAGCACAATCTGAGGCTGGGCCGTGAAGCCATAGAAGAAATCCTGCTCAAGGCTTGGCAGCATTTCAAACAGATAGTCTCAGCGCTTGTCCCATCTCAAGTCTGAAGGTCGGTTCTACGGCTGTTAGTTAGGATTTGTTTTAACAAATGGCCGAAATCTTCATACATAAAGGGTACACGAATGTCGAAGAAACCATTGACTCGTATAACGTAATGCGCTAGACTGTTGACTAATAAGAAGAGACGCTGAACAGGGCTAGTAAGCGCCAGGGCGTGGGCCAGAGAGTCGGAATAGGTGGAAGCCGACACCACAGCGGGCGACTGAATGGACCTGGGAGTCGCAGGCTGAACGGCCGGCGCACCGACCAAGTAGGCCGTGCCGGAGAGGCCACCGTTATCACGGCACAGGGTGTCGGATGCCGTGCGTGCATCCCGCACTCACAAAAAGATGAGCCAGCAGGCCGGGCATTGTCGCCAGTCCAGAGCTGACTCGAACCAGGGTGGCACCACGAGACAACCCCCCTCGTCCCTGCAGGGACGGGGGCTTGTTGTTATTGGAGGTGCCTTATGTATTATCCTGACCTGCCGACTTTCTGCCGGCTGGCGGTGTCGGCCAACCTCGTGCCGGTGTACCGAGAGCTGCCGGCCGATCTCGAGACGCCCGTCTCGGTCTATCTCAAGCTGCGGTCTGACACGCCGTCGTTCCTGCTGGAGAGCGTGGAGGGCGGGGAGCAGGTGGGCCGCTACTCCTTCCTCGGGGCCAGCCCGTCCCTCGTGATGCTGGCGCGCGGGAAGCAGGCGTCCCTGCAGCAGGACGGGACCGTGCAGGACGTGGACCTCGGGCAGGGCGATCCGCTGCACCTGATACAGGAGGTCCTGGCACGGTATCGGGTGGCGAAGGTGCCCGGTCTGCCTCGCTTCTTTGGCGGAGCGGTCGGCTACCTGGCCTACGACACCGTCCGCCACTTCGAGCGGCTGCCGTCCTGCGAGCACGACGAGCTTGGCCTTCCCGACTGCACCATGCTGTTCACCGACACGCTCGTCATTTTCGACCACGTGACGCACCGCATGAAGCTGGTGGCCAACGCCCACGTCGACGGCGATGCCCCTTCCGCCTACGCCGAGGCCGTGCGAAAGATCGAGGCGCTGGCGGAGGCCCTGGCCGGGCCGCTGCCGGCGGAGGCGGTAGTCACTACCTCAGGGCCGACTAAAGTCGGCACTACGGCGATTACGTCGAACTTCACGAAGGAGGAGTTCTGCCGGAAGGTGGAGCGTTGCAAGGAGTACATCGCGGCCGGCGATGCCTTCCAGATCGTGTTCTCGCAGCGCCTCCGCCGCAAGACGGTGGCTTCGCCCTTCTCTATTTACCGGGCACTGCGGATGGTCAACCCATCCCCCTATATGTTCTTCCTCGACTTCGGCGGCTACCAGCTCATCGGGTCATCCATCGAGACCCTGGTGAAGCTGGAGGACGATCGCGCCGAGACCCATCCCATCGCGGGGACCCGCCGTCGGGGGCAGACCCCCGAGGAGGACCAGGCCCTGGAGGAAGAGCTGCTGGCCGATCCCAAGGAGCGCGCCGAGCACATTATGCTGGTCGATCTGGGCCGGAACGACCTGGGGCGCGTGTGCCAGTACGGAACGGTCATCCCGACCACGCTGATGGGCATCGAGCGATTCTCCCACGTTATGCACATCGTCTCCGTGGTGGAAGGGAAGATACGCCCCGAGCGCAACGCATTCGATCTGTTGCGCGCTGCATTTCCAGCCGGGACCGTCTCCGGGGCGCCGAAGGTGCGAGCGATGGAGATCATCAACGAGCTAGAGGGAACACGGCGCGGCCCGTACGCGGGGGCAGTCGGCTACTTCTCCTTCACCGGCAACATGGATACCTGCATCGCCCTGCGCACCATCGTGATGGTCGGCGACACAGTGTATATGCAGGCAGGAGGCGGCATAGTGGCCGACTCCGTCCCGGAAGACGAGTACCAGGAGTCACTGAACAAGAGCCGGGCCTTGTCCCGGGCCGTGGAGCTGGCGGAAGAGATGTCCGCCGATGCCGCCAGGGCCATTGCGGCCAGGCGATAGGGGGTGCGCACATGATCCTGATGATCGACAACTACGATTCCTTCACTTACAATCTCGTGCAATATCTGGGTGAGCTGGGAGCTGACCTTCGGGTGTACCGGAACGACCAGATAAGCCTGGATGAGGTAGAGCGGCTGTCGCCGTCCCACATCGTCATCTCGCCGGGGCCGGGCCGGCCGACCGACGGCGGCGTCTCGAACGACCTCATACGTCGGTATTACAGGGAGGTCCCCATTCTCGGGGTGTGCCTCGGGCACCAGTGCATGGCATACACCTTCGGCGGGCAGGTGGTGCGGGCCGACCGGCTGATGCACGGCAAGACTTCGCTGGTGCATCACGACGGCGAGGGCGTATACCGGGGGGTGCCCAATCCCTTCGTGGCCACCCGCTATCATTCCCTGATCGTGAAAGAGCCCCTGCCGGACGAGCTGGTAGTGACCGCCCGCACTCCCGAGGGAGAAGTTATGGGCCTGCGTCACCGGCGATACCCGATGGAGGGCGTCCAGTTCCACCCCGAGTCGATACTGACCGGAGAGGGAAAGCGGGTACTCAAGAATTTTCTGGAGGCGGGGAAGTGACTATCAAGGATGCGATCGGCAAGCTGATAGGACGGGACCACCTGACGGCAGAGGAATCGGAGCAGGTGATGCAGGAGATTATGCGAGGCGAGGCCACGCAGGCCCAGATCGGGGCCTTCCTCACTGCCCTGCGGCTGAACGGCGAGACCGTCGACGAGATCGCCGGCTGCGCCAAAGCGATGCGGGCCCACGCCATCTCCGTGCGGCCGGCACAGCGGACGCTAGTGGACACCTGTGGCACCGGCGGTGACGGGGCCAACACCTTCAATATCTCCACGACCGCCGCTTTCGTGGTGGCCGGCGCCGGCGTGGCCGTCGCCAAGCACGGCAACCGCTCCGTCTCCAGCCGCTGCGGCAGCGCCGACGTCCTGTCCGTACTGGGTGTGCCGCTGGACCTGCCGCCGGAGGCGGTGGCCCGCTGCATCGATGAAGTGGGCATCGGCTTCCTCTTTGCACCGGCCCTCCATCCGGCAATGAAGTACGCTATCGGCCCGCGCCGTGAGCTCGGCATCCGCACCATCTTCAACATCCTCGGCCCGCTCTGCAATCCGGCGGCGGCCTCGCGCCAACTGCTCGGCGTCTACGACGGCGCGCTGACCCAGCCGCTGGGCGAAGTGCTGCGGGCGCTGGGCACCGAGGGTGCGCTCGTGGTGCACGGAGCGGATGGGCTGGACGAGCTCTCTACCACGGGCCCGAACACCATTACCGCGGTCAGTCCGGATGCGGTCGAGACGTCCATCCTCGACCCGCTGGACCTTGGCCTGCCGCGCGCTAGGCTGGCCGATCTGGCGGGCGGCACGCCGGAAGAGAACGCCGGCACATTGCGGTCGGTCCTGAACGGCAAGCGTGGCCCGAAGCGGGACGTGGTGCTGCTCAACGCCGCCGCGGCGCTGGTAGCTGGCGGAAAGGCGGACGACCTCGTTGGGGGGCTGAGCCTGGCCGCGGAGTCCGTCGACAGCGGACGCGCTGCCGGCGGACTCGATGCCCTCATCGCCTTCACCGCCGAGTGCAAGGCAGGCGCGTCGAATGGCTAGCGTACTGGAGCGCATCGTCGCCGATACACGGAGCGAGCTCTCCAAGCGGAAAGTCCAGGTGCGCCTGGCGACGGTGCAGCGGCGGGCGGAAACGGCTCCCAAAGCCCGGGATTTTGCCGGCGCGCTGCGAGGAGACCGCCTTCGCCTGATAGCGGAGATCAAACGGGCCTCCCCTTCCAAGGGAACACTGCGGGGCGACCTAGACCCGGCGAAGCTGGCCCGTCGGTATGCCGAGGGCGGTGCAACGGCCACCTCCGTCCTCACCGACGGCCAGCACTTCGCCGGCAGCCTGGACGACCTGGCTGCGGTCCGCGCCGCCGTTGACCTGCCGGTACTGCGAAAGGACTTCATCGTGGACGAGTATCAGGTGTACGAGGCGAGGGCATATGGGGCCGATGCCCTGCTGCTCATCGCCGCCGTGCTGCCGGCCGATAGGCTGGCGGCGCTGCTGGCCGAGACGCGTGCCCTGGGCATGGAGGCGCTGGTCGAGACCCACAATGCAACTGAGATAGAGATGGCGCTGGGTGCGGGAGCGAAGGTGGTCGGGGTGAACAACCGCAACCTGGCCGACTTCACGGTGGACCTGGCGACGACCGAGCGGCTGCGGCCCCTGGTGCCGCCCCAGGCCGTGCTGGTCAGCGAGAGCGGGGTGCGCACGGCCGCCGACGCCCGGCGGCTGCGTGCCTGCGGGGTGGATGCCATCCTGGTGGGCGAGGCGTTGGTCACGGCGCCCAACGTGGCGGCTAAGATCAGGGAGCTGGTGGGATGGCAGACTACCTAGGGGCGAACACGCTGGTTCGCCCCGCTGTGAAGGTCAAGGTCTGCGGCATCACCAGTCTGGAGGACGCGCTGGCAGCCCTGCAGGCCGGCGCCGACGCCCTGGGCTTCATCTTCGTGCCGGACACGCCTCGCTGCGTTGCGCCGGGCCTGGTGCGGGAGATCGTGGAACAGCTTCCCCCGTTCGTGACGAAGGTGGGCGTGTTCGCCGACGCAGACCTGGAGCACGTGCGCGAGACGATGGCCGAGTGCGGCCTCGACCTGGCGCAGCTCCACGGCGGCGAAAGCCCCGCGTACTGCGAAGCCCTGTTCCCGCGCGACATAAAGAGCTTTCGGGTGAAGGACGCGGGGTCGCTGGCAGAAATGGACCGCTACCCGGCGGCCGCCTATCTGCTGGACACCTATGTGGCCGGCGTCCCCGGCGGGACCGGCCGCTCCTTCGACTGGCGGCTGGCACGGGGTGCGGCTGCACAGCGACCGATCGTGCTGTCCGGCGGGCTGACGCCGGAGAATGTGGCGGAGGCCGTCCGGACGGCGCGGCCGTACGCCGTGGACGTGGGCAGCGGCGTGGAGGCGCGGCCGGGCGTGAAGGACCACGAAAAGCTGCGGGCCTTCGTTCAGGCGGCCAAAGCGGCCCTGGGCTCACACGAGATTTGACATAAGGAAAGGGACTATGCGCTCAGTTAGTGGAAGCATACTCAGTGCCCTGCCCGACCAGCGCGGGCACTTCGGGCCTTACGGCGGCAAGTTCGTGCCGGAGACGCTGATGCCGGCGCTGGCGGAGCTGGAGGCCGCGTACACTGATGCGCAGGGCGACGCCGCCTTTCAGCGCGAGCTGGGCGCGCTGCTGGCCGATTACGCCGGCCGGCCCACTGCACTGTACTACGCGTCCCGGCTGAGCGAGCGGATGGGCGGCGCTCAAATCTACCTGAAGCGGGAGGATCTGGCCCATACCGGCGCCCATAAGATCAACAACGCCCTCGGCCAGGGGCTGCTGGCGGCCCGGATGGGCAAGCGGCGCATCATCGCCGAGACCGGCGCCGGACAGCACGGCGTGGCTACGGCCACCGTCTGCGCCAAGCTGGGGCTGGACTGCGTGGTGGATATGGGCGAGGAGGACATACGCCGCCAGTCCCTCAACGTCTTCCGGATGAAGCTGCTGGGCGCCGAGGTGCGGCCGGTCACCTCCGGCAGCCGCACGCTGAAGGATGCCATCAACGAGGCCATTCGGGACTGGGTCACCAATGTGGGCGACACCCATTACCTTATCGGCTCGGTGGTCGGCCCCCATCCGTATCCGCTGATCGTGCGCGACTTCCAGTCGGTGATCGGCCGCGAGGCGCGGGAGCAAATGCTGAGAATGATCGGCCGGCTGCCAGACTACGTGGTTGCCTGCGTGGGCGGCGGCAGCAACTCCATAGGGATATTCTACCCCTTCCTGGAAGATCAAAGCGTGCATCTGGTGGGCGTCGAAGCGGGCGGCCGCGGCGTGGCTACTGGCGCCCACGCGGCGACGCTGGTGGCGGGCACGCCGGGGGTGCTGCACGGCGCGTCGATGTACCTGCTGCAGGACGAGCACGGCCAGGTCCGGGAGACGCACAGCATATCGGCGGGGCTGGACTATCCGGGCGTGGGGCCCGAGCACAGCTATCTGAAAGACATTGGCCGCGCCGAGTATGTGGCCGTGGACGACGAGCAGGCCATGGCCGGCTTCCGGCTGCTGTGCGAGACCGAGGGCATCATCCCTGCGCTGGAGTCGGCCCACGCCGTCTACCAGGGGGCGCAGATGGCGGCGGCTCTGCCGAAGGATAAGCTGGTGGTCATCAATGTGTCGGGTCGAGGGGACAAAGATATGGGCACGGTGGCCGAGGTGCTGGGGGTGACGCTGTGAGGCCGGTAGGAGAGGCTTTTCGGAAGGGCCGCAAGGCGCTGGTGGCGTACCTGACGGTGGGATACCCCGATCCCGAGGCCACGCTGGCGCTGGTGCCGGCGCTGGCAGAGGCGGGGTGCGACCTGGTCGAGCTGGGCATCCCTTTCTCCGACCCGCTGGCCGACGGCACTACCATTCAGCGGGCCTCGTATGAGGCGCTATTGAGGGGCATCACCCCGCGGCGCTGCCTGGAGATCGCCGCGGAGGTGTCCCCGCGGGCGGGCGTGCCCTTGCTCTTCATGGGATACTACAACCCAATCATGCACTATGGCCCCGCCGCTTTCTGCGCCGACGCCGCGGCAGCCGGCATCGGCGGGCTAATCGTCCCCGACCTGCCGCCGGAGGAAGGCGAGGCGCTGCAGACGGCGGCCGCGGCGCGCGGCATCTCGCTGGTCTACCTGCTTTCGCCGACCAGCCCGCCCGAGCGCATCGCCACCGTGGCCGGGCAGGCCAGCGGCTTCATCTATCTTGTCTCGCTGACCGGTGTCACGGGCGCCCGGGCCGAGCTGTCCGAGGGCCTGGAGGACTTCGTCGCCCGGGTGCGGGCTGTGGCCAGTCAGCCGCTATGCGTCGGCTTTGGGGTGAGCACGCCGGCCCAGGCGGCGCGGGTGGCGGCGGTGGCGGACGGCGTGATCGTGGGGAGCCGGCTGCTGCAGGTTATCGAGGAGGCCGCGACGCAGGGCCGCGACCCCGTGGGGGTAGCCGCGGCGTTCATCCGAGGGCTGCGAGAGGCGATGGACAGCGTTCCCGTCCCCGAATGAGCGTGCGCGGCCGCTAGTCCTCGTCTTCTTCCCAACCACAATTTATGCAAACCGCTGGCGCGTTGTGCTCCGGGTCCGGCTCAGCAAATGTGTAGCCCCCGCAGTATGGGCAGGGTGTGAGGTGGGCTTTGATTTCCAACGTTTGCCTGAGCAATGCCTCGACTGTCATAGTTTGCCTCCTACGGGTTTTGTATCTTCAAGCATCATATCTTCGCCGTCCGGTTACTTATATGACGAACGTCACCTAACATCTCTATCCCTCCCGGCCAGCAATTGATCGCTTGCTCCTGGAGGCCCTGGCATCGCGTTTCGAAACCGCGCCGATGTCCGGCATTTGACGGAGAAGTGCCGTTATGCCATGCTATGGCAGCACGATCATATGCTGTGCGCAATATGTTGATTATGGCCTCGCGTTCCCGGCTCGCGTTCACCGGGGCAATCCAAGCTGTCGATGCGTCCCTAACGAGCGATCCATATGGACCTAGTAGTCTGTCAACACCGCGATGATGGTGTGTCATCCTGAGCCCTTCGCTACCGCTCAGGATAGACTTCGCGAAGGATCTCAGCCCTCTGAGGCCGGGATTCTTCGCCTCTCGCCAGAGGCGAGTCTGCGACCGCTGCGCTTCGGCT
>JAMCWG010000025.1 GCA_023475235.1 Chloroflexota bacterium | reverse complement strand
ACCTCGTTATGCCAAACGCAAATGCACTTCCCGTACAACACCGGGTGATTAGTTGGATTCAATGGAGTATCCGCCTCCTACGAGATCGAGAGGATCTGCTGGCATTGAAAAGATACTGCTACTCTGGGAGCACCCTTCCCCTGCCGGCCGCAAGTCGAGACGGGGTTGCGCGTCGTCCGCGACCCGCTAGCGCAGCAGCCCTTCCGCGGCCGGCCGTGGGATATGCACCTTCGGCAGCACTGGCTTGCCATCCGGCCCCAGCTTGAGGGCGCCGGTCGGGCAGACATACACGCAGTCGCCGCACCCGACGCAGCCGTCGCCCAGCTCGTAGGCGTAGAAGGGGGCCGCCACCTCGCGGAAGATGCCCCGGTTCACCAGGCTGATGGCCGACCGGCCGATGTTCTCCCGGCACGTCCGCACGCACAGTCCGCACAGGATGCAGTCCTGCACGCCCAGGGCAAACCGCGGCTTCTCGATGCCGTACTCGATCGCCAGGTCCTGGATGACCTTGACCTCGGGGCAGCGGGCCAGGAGAAGCTCCAGAACACCCTTGCGGAGTTGCCGCACCCGGTCCGTGTCCGTCCTCACGACCAGCCCCTCCTTGGCCGGATACAGGCACGACGCCACGAAGCGAGTCCGCCCCTGCTCCTCCACCTCGACGGTGCAGAGCCGGCAGGCGCCGTACGATTGGACAATCGGATGGTAGCAGAGGGCCGGGATGTTCCCGATGCCGGGCCGGTTCCAGACGGCCTCCAGGAGGGACTTGCCGGGGGTGGTGCGGATCAGCTTGCCGTCGACGGTCAGGTGGACGGCGCGGCTGTCTTTCGGCTCTATCACCTCGACGGAAGTGTTGCCATCAACCCATACGGTTACGCTCTTCATCTTGATTCTCTCCTAGGCTCGCTTCACTGCGTCGAATCTACACACGTCGTAGCAAACGCCGCACTTGGAGCACACGGCCAGGTCGATCACGGCCGGCTCTCTCCTCTTGCCGGTGACGGCGTGCGAAGGGCACTCTCGGACGCACACCATGCAGCCGGTGCACTTCTCGCTTATGATGCTGTACTGAATCAGGGCCTGGCATTCGCCGGCCGGACACTTCTTGTCCACGACGTGGGCGATGTACTCGTCTCGGAAATAGCGGAGGCTGGTGAGCACCGGGTTGGCGGCCGTGCTGCCCAGGGCGCACAGAGAGCCCAGCCTCAGCGTGTCGGCCAGGGCTTCCAGCAGCTCGAGGTCTTCCATCCGGCCCTTGCCGGTAGTGATGCGTTCCAGCACCTCTCCCATACGGTCGATACCCTCCCGGCAGGGCACGCACTTCCCGCAGGATTCCTCTTCCAGGAAGTCGATGAAGAACTTGGCCATGTTCACCATACACGTGCCCTCGTCCATCACGATCATGGCCCCAGATCCCATCATCGAGCCCGCTTCCGTCAGCCGGTCGAAGTCGACGGGCAGATGAAGGAGCGACTCAGGGATAAAGCCGCCGGAAGGCCCGCCCGTCTGGACGGCCTTGAACTTCTTGCCATCGAGGATGCCGCCGCCGATATCGAAAATGATGTCCCGCAGCGGGATCCCCATCGGCACTTCCACCAGGCCGGTGTTGTTCACCTTGCCCACCAGGGAGAATATCTTCGTCCCCTTGCTCTTCTCCGTGCCGATCTGATTATACCAGTCGGCGCCGCGGTTGATAATCAGGGGCACGTTGGCCCACGTCTCCACGTTGTTCAGGCAGGTGGGCCGGTCCCACAACCCCTTCTCTACCGTGTGCACGTACTTGGCGCGGGGCTCGCCCACCTGCCCTTCCAGCGAGGCCATCAGCGCGCTGGACTCGCCGCAGACGAAGGCGCCGCCGCCCCGGTTGATGCTGACCTTGAAGTCGAAGCCGGAGCCCAGGATATCCTTTCCGAGCAGGCCGTAGGCCATCGCCTGCTCGATGGCGCGGCGGGCATTGCTCACGGCCAGCGGGTACTCGTTTCGGACATAGATGTAGCCTTCATGGGCACCTATCGCGTGGGCGCCGATAATCATCCCCTCGAGGACGGCGTGGGGCGTGCCCTCCAGGAGGCTGCGGTCCATATAAGCGCCCGGGTCTCCCTCGTCGGCGTTGCACACCACGTACTTGATGTCGCCATCGGCGCGGCGACAAGACTCCCACTTGACGCCGGTGGGGAAACCGCCGCCTCCGCGTCCGCGCAGTCCGGAGCGCTTGACCTCGTCGATGATCTCGGCCGTCGACATCTGGGTGAGGGCCTTGGCCAGGGCAGAGTAGCCGCCGATGGCGATGTAGTCCTCGATCTGCGTGGGGTCGATGGTCCCGTTGCTGCCGAAGACGAGGCGCGTCTGCCCGCGGTAGAAGGGGACCTCCTGCTCGTGGAGGATCCTCTCGCCGGTCGCGGGGTCGACGTAGAGCAGCTCCTCGACGATCTTCCCATCGAGAGTGGCGGCGACGATGGCCGGGACATGCTCCGGCTTCACCCGCTGGTAGAACGTCTCCTGCGGCTCGACCACTACCAGCGGCCCCTTCTCGCAGAAGCCGTGGCAGCCGCTCTTGACCAGGTTTATCTCGGCGCTCAGGCCCCGCCGGGTGAGCTCCGCCTCGAAGGCCGCCGTCACCTCGTCGGCGCCGCTGGCCAGGCATCCGGTGCCGTTGCAGATGCGCAGGCGGAGCTGGAACGGATTGCGCTTTTCTATTATCGACTGGCGAAGCCTCTCGAGGGCAGCCACGTCCACCAGCCGGTCAACTTGTTCGATGCTCACTTTGTCCCCTCTTTCCTCAACTGGCCTTCTCTGGCGTGTCAGATTGCTCAGGCCATTCGGGCTACGTGTAGCTTCTCAGGGTGCGGTCCAGCTTGTTGCTGCTCATTTGACCGTGGTACTTGCCGTCGATGACCATCAGCGGGCCCAGGGCGCACGCCCCCAGGCAGCGGACCGTCTCCAGGGTAAACCGGCCGTCCTCCGTTGTGCCGCCCGGGGTCAGGCCCAGATCGCGGTCCAGCTTGTCTATCAGACGAAGCCCCCCGCGAACGTGACAGGCAGTGCCGTCGCAGACGGTGATCAGGTGGCGTCCCCTGGGGGTAAGGTTGAAAGCCTTGAAGAAGGTAGCTATGCTAAAGACCTGGCTCAGCGGCACGTCCAGCCGCTGGCTGATCTGGACCATCGCATCGCGGGGAACGTAGTTGAACTCTGCCTGCACGTCCTGGAGCAGCGAGATCATAAGGTCTTTTCTGCCCTCGTAGCCATCTATGATGGCGTTCACTCGCTCGGAATGTCTCTCCAGGATGCCCTGCACCTTCTCGCTGTCCATTTCCGCTGCCATACGCCACTCCTTCTTATCTGCACGGAATACCGCCGCGCCGGCTTGTTTCTGCCACATAGAGCCTATCGCTACAAGGGCCGCGTCGACACCCGTTATTATGCGTACTTTCACCCCCGATTTATGCTCTTTTGTGTTCGGATATACTCGCACGTGCTTGCAGGCCATAAGATGTAGAGAGTAAGGGTATATACGTACGTGATAGAGCTTTAACGAAATCCGCCGACACTGCAGCATGAAGGTGGGATAATTGCGTTATAATATGGTCGCAAAGGAGATAGGGTGATGTCAGAGATCTCAGTTCTCCTGGTGGAAGACCACGTGATTACACGCCAGGGTATTCGAGAGTTGCTCAAGCAGGAGAGCGATCTTCGAGTAGTGGGAGAAGTGGGCAATGGCGAGGACGCTGTAGCCGCAACCACGGAACTGCAACCGGACGTCGTAATCATGGACGTCGCACTGCCCGGGATAAACGGGGTTGAGGCTACCCGGCAGATCAAGCTCATCCGGCCGGCCACCGCGGTGCTCGTGTTGAGCGCCTACGATGACGACGAGTACGTATTCGCCCTGCTGGACGCCGGAGCGGCCGGCTATCTGCTCAAGACCACCGACGGCGACGAGCTGGTGAACGCGGTCCGCGCCGTGAACAAAGGAGAGCCGGTCCTGGGGCCAGCGGTGCTGCGCAAGGTCATCAATCGGTCTCGCTTTCCCAACAAGGGCTCTCGCCGGGAGCGGCCGGCGGAGGGCCTGAGCGAGCGCGAGCTGAATGTCATCCGGCTGGCCGCGCGCGGTCTGGGCAACAAGCAGATTGCCGACGAGCTCTCGCTGAGCCCCCGTACGGTGGAGGGCCACCTTCGGAGCATCTTCAACAAGCTGGCCGTCGGATCTCGGACGGAGGCAGTGCTCTACGGGCTGCGAAAGGGATGGCTGGCAATGGAGGACCTCTCTTAGAGCAAATCGCACCGCGCCGGTCTGAAATGCGGGCGGCTGGACGAACGCAATGGCCAAGATTGTAACTAGACAGCAGGTGGCCGCCATGGCTCACTCTCCCCATCTGTGGCTGCTGATGGGTCTCTTGGCGCTGTGCACCATTTTACAGTACATCGTGCCCCCAGGCCCGTCGTCCGCATCGCTTTCTACCTTGTCCATCGATCTGCACTCGGCAGCTCGGATATCCTATCTGCTGCCTATTTCTTACGCTGCAATGGCCCTGGGGCCCCTGGCCGGCCTGCTAGTCTCTGGGGCCAGTCTGCTGTTGATGTTGCACCCCGCCCTGTTTCTGTCCACCAGCCTGGTCGACGCCCTCACCGAGACCGGGGGCATCGCGGTGATGGGCGGCCTGCTGTGCCTCTACCTTCTGTCCCAGCGAAAGCAGAAGGAGCAGATGGAGACCGATCTGGCCAGGCTGCGTTGGGTGCACGAGGAGCTACAGTACCACGTCGGCCTGGTGGAGAGGAACGAGCGGCGGCTGGCCGCACTCCACGATATCTCCAACCTGGTGACGCAGGGCCTCGACGCAAGCGAGCTCCTGCAGAGGTGCGTCGAAACAATAGCCTCCGCCACCAATGTCGAGGTGGTCAATATCTATCTGATGAACCCGGAGGGCAACGAGCTCAATCTCGCCGCCGCCCGGGGGGTTAGCAGCGAGTTTATGGCAGGCGTGGACCATCTGAAAATGGGCGAAGGCCTCAACGGACGGGTGGCCGAATCGGGGGAGTCGATGGTGATCGAAGACATGTCCACCGACCCCCGGCTGTCCCGCGTTGCCGTGCGAAACGAGGGGCTGCGGTCCACGCTCATCGTTCCGCTGAAGTTCAAGGGCACAATTATGGGCACGATCTGCGTGGCCGCCCGGCGCTCGCGGCAGTTCGGCCCCGACGAGGTTGCGCTGCTCACGGCCATCGGCAACGAGGTGGGGGTGGCCATCGAAAATGCCCGCGCCCACGAACAGCAGGAGGCCACGCTGGCCCGCTTGCAGGTATCGGAGCGCAACTACCGCACCCTCTTCGAGAGCTCGACCGATGCGATTCTGGTGCGAGCGCGGGACGGCCGCATCGTCGCCGCTAACCAAGCGTGCGCCAGCCTGACCGGATATCCGGTGGATGAACTGGTCGGGATGAACCTGTTCGACATCGTGCGCGATGGCGCACCGGCGGCAGCGGTGCCGGGGGCAGATGGACTGCACGACGGTGCGGCCAACGGCGAATCGCACGAGTGGACGCTCGTCCGGTGGGACGGAACGGAGGCCACCATCGCGCTGAGCACCAGCTCGATTATGGTCGACGGCGACACCCCAGCCCTCCAGCACGTTGCCCGCGACATCACGGTCGAGAAGCGGATGCAGGAGAACATGCGTCTGTATGTGCAGCAGGTCACTCGCGCTCAGGAAGAGGAGCGCAAGCGCATCGCCCGGGAGCTGCACGACGATACCCTGCAGGTGCTGGGCGCCCTCTCCCGTGAGATCGACAACTTCATCCGCAAGAACCCGTCGCTGGCCGCCGGCGAGCGGGGCTTTCTCACCAATCTGCGGGAGCACTTGAACGACGCGGTGCGCGACGTCCGCCGCTTCGGCCAGAACCTGCGGCCCTCCGTGCTGGACGACCTGGGGCTGCTGCCGGCCCTCAGCTCCTTGATCAGCGAGTTGGAGGAGGACCATCACGTGAAGGCCGAGCTCAAGGTGCTGGGCGGCGAGCGGCGATTCGAGCCGGAAGTGGAGCTGCTGATCTTCCGCGTGGTACAGGAGGCGATAAGCAACATACGACGCCACGCCGGGGCGTCGGCGGCCAGCGTAACCATAGCCTTCGAGCCTGCCACCACGATCATCATCATTAGCGACGACGGCCGGGGCTTCGAGCTTCCGGGAGGCGTGCACGACCTGCCCCGCAGCGGCAAGCTGGGACTGGTGGGCATACAGGAGCGGGTGCGGCTCTTGCGCGGCACCCTTCACATTCAGTCCGCGCCGGGCAAAGGCACCACCCTCACCATCGAAGTGCCCGCCTGAGGGGCACAGCTCAGGCTTGTCCCCTACGGGGAGACGCCGGCCCGCTCCAGCTCCTTCTCACGGTAGAACGCGGTGGCGGCCTTCAGCATCTCCCGTATGGGCAGCCGGTAAGGGCATTGCTCCTCACACTGGCCGCACTCGGTGCATTGCTCGGCGTCGGCCACATTCTGCTGCGTCTTCGGGCTGAAGAAGCGCGCCGGCGAGCTACGCTTGAAGCTGGCGGGCAGCGACAGGACTTGAGGGATCGAGATGTCGGTGGGGCACGGCTGGCAGTAGCCACAGCGCCGACAGTGGCGCGTGCCCACCTCCGCCCGGATGGCTTCCATGTCCGCCAGATCCTGGGCCGTGATCGTCAGGTCTCCCTCGGCGATATCGATGATCTGCCGCATCTGCTCCGGGGCGTCGATGCCGGGGTCTGGCACCACATTAGGGAATTGCAGCAGGTACTTGAAGGCCAGGTCTACCCGGTCCAGGGTGCCGCCGTCCAACGGCTTCATCGCGATGAAGCCGACGTTATGTTCCACGGTTAGCGGAAGCAGCTCCTCGCCCAGCTCGCGGGTGATGAAGTTGAAAGGAAATTGGATGGTCTCGAACTTGCCGGACTTGACCAGTTGCTTGGCGGTCTCCGGCGAATGAGAGCTGACGCCGATGTGACGCACCAAGCCGGCCGCCTTCGCCTCCGCCACGGCCTCATACGCGCCGCCCGGCCCCAGCACCTGGGCCATCGTATCGGCATCGGCGACGTTATGGAACTGGTAAAGGTCGATGTAATTGGTCTGTAAGCGGTGGAGGCTGAGGGATAGATGCTCGGCAGCACCGGCCTTGCTCCGCTGATTGGTCTTGGTGGCCAGAAATATCTCCCCACGCCGGCCCGGCCGGCAGGCAGCCAGGGCCTTGCCGATGCGTTCTTCACTATTGCTGTAGGAGTTCGCCGTGTCAATGAAGGTGACGCCCATATCCAGCACGCTCTGTACTACGGCGATAGCTTCCTCTTCCTGCAGCCGTTGTATGGGTATGCCGCCGAAACCGACCCGAGAGACCAGGGCACCGGTCTTACCAAGGCACCGCTGCTTCACAACTTCCACCCCCTCTGGATTTAGACGTCCGAGCGCCGCCGCAGAACGACGCCCGATTATCAGTATTGCCGTAGTGTAGCATACAAGTGTAGCATACAAGGGGGGCACTTGTTCAGCCACGGGGACTTGATGACGGCCCTTCCGCTGTCTTCCCTTCGTCAATCGATTGCCGATTGCTCCGAAAAATGCCCTGCGTTTTCATCCATTCGTGGTCTCGCCTGCAAGGCGATGTGGGTGATTCTTAAGGAGGTCAATCACAACCAAACACGGGCCGTTGCCTAGGGCCTTTTCAAAGTCGTTAGCCAGGAAGCAGACGGCACTTCGATTGACTTACCAGCGGCCATTAACCTCACCTCCGGCCTTCGGCCACCCCTCGCCAGGGGCGAGTCGTGCCCGAAGGGTATCCTGCGCTGGGCCGTCACGGCCCGGCGCTACGGACCTTCGGCGACCTCTCCGTGCACGGAGAGCAACTGTCTTGGATGTCAAGATGGGGTCGCATATTGGGCATCCCAAAAGCAGCCGTGCCTCACCATAGCGTT
>JAMCWG010000021.1 GCA_023475235.1 Chloroflexota bacterium | reverse complement strand
ATGAATGTAAGATAAGCCTTCTGCCCGGCGGTGGCCTCGGATGGGAGGCCGTAGCTGAGCAGGGTCAGCTCGCCGAAGCGCTGGCCGCCGCGGCTAAGCCCCGGCAGGGGAAGGCCCTGCCCGATGGAGGGCTGCTCCACGCGCAGGCCGCTGAAGACCAATGCATCGCCGTCGACGTGGGGAGCGAGGGCGGTAGGTCGGGCTGTGGATGCGGCACCGGCCAGCGTGGGGGCCAGCGCCTTCCCGTCGGCGGCAGCGTACAATCGCAGCTCCAGCCGGTACTCGCCCGGCGGCGTGCCCGGCTGCACGAGGAGCCCCAGGTGGTCCTCTATCGTGCCGCGGCCCGTTGCCACGCCGCGCAATGCCTCCTGATCGGTGCTCCCCCAGAGGAAGCCGTCCGCGTCTCGGAGCCGGGCTGAGACCTTGAGTCCAGTCGCCTCGCCGGCCGACCAGCGCAGGCGCAGAGGCAGCACCTGCCCCGCCGTCAGGGGAGAGCTACCCACATTCACGGAGGCGATCTCCCCCAGGTGGACGGCCGGGCCGAAGCCCACGTCGAGAGGCGATGCAGCCAGCTTCTCCGGCGGATAGAAGGCGTAATAGAGCAGCCGGCCGTTGACGGTCCACGTGTGCCAGGCCCGGTAGGCGTGCTCGTCCAGCCAGCGCTCCACGAAGTTAGCGGGATCGTAGTCGGACGTGGCATACAGATAAAGCCAGGCCCCCGTGTGCGTGGCGGCGATTTCCCCCAGCTTCGCCGCCGTGGCCGCCTCGTCGATGGGCACGCCGACCGGCATCAAGTACTCGGGCAGCTCGCCGTGGTAGTAGTAGCGCTGGAGGAAGACCTGAGAGTGGCCGTCGAGGAGGACGGCGTCGCCGGGGCGCGACAGTGCCTCTACCTGGTGGGCGTGGGCCGAGTACTGGCTCTTGAGAAAGCGGGCATCGAAGTAGTATGGCTGGAGGGCGTAGACTGCGCCGGCCAGCATCGCGATGGTCAGCGCCCCCTGCGCGGCCCCGCTGACGATCCTGGTGAAGGCCGGCTGTCCCGGACGGGGCCAGCGAATGCTGCCGATCCCTGCAGCCGCCAGCAGGATGAGGGGCATCGCGCTGACGATGAGGTAGCGCTCGGCGTACATCGGCCGCACCAGAGATACCGCCATCCCGCCAAGAAGGGGTACCACCAGCCAGGCGGCGACAAGCGGAAAGGAGCTCATCAGATGCGGGCTTCGCCGCGCTCGCCACCAGAGGCAGCCGGCCCCCAGCAGGGCGAGGGCGGTATAGGCGGACGCGATGGCCGTCGCCTGGCGGCCTGACAGCGTCATGCCGGCCGGGGCGTGCTGCCAGAAGCCGAGCAGTATGCCGGTCAAATCAACCCTTCCCGGCGCCACGCCGTAGTACGAAAAGAAGATGTGCGTCGAGAAGGCAACCCACGGCAGGTAAAGCAAGCCTACCAGGGCCAGCGGCCCCAGCCAGCGACGTCCGGCGATGTATCCTCGCCACGAGAGCCAGGCCAGGACGAGCACCTCTGCCCCCCACACGAACAGGCCGTAATAGTGGGTGTAGATGAGTAGGGCCGTAGCCAGGACGTACCACCTGAACCCTTGCCGGCCGGCGATGGCGTTGTCCAGGGCCAGCACGGACCAGGCTGCGAAGAGTGCCGCGGCGATATACATCCGCGTCTCCTGGGAATACCACACCAGGAACGGGTTAAAGGCCACCAGGAGAGCAGCCACCAGTCCTACTCCAGGGCCGACCAGCCGCGTCCCCCAGCGCGCCGCCAGCGGCACCATCAGTGCGCCCAGGATGGCCGAGGGCAGGCGAACGGCGAATTCCGAGCTGCCGGCCGCCTTCATCCAGAGCCACAGCAGCACGGGATAAAACGGCGGATGGGGCTCGCCCTGGGACAGGGCGCCGAATATGGTGAGCAGGTCGTGCTGGGAGAGCCAGACGCTGTAGGCTTCGTCCCCCCAGAGATCGGAGTTAGTCAGCCGAAAGAGGCGCAGGCCGAGCGCGAGAATGGTGACAACCAGCAGGGCGGTGCTGATGATGGCAAGGCGTGGAGGACGACGGAGGCGCGGCGAGGACCTCGCGCTTTCCGACGCCAGCCTATTCCTCACGTGGCTATCCTTCCGGTGTGTGCCAGGGGTCCAGCCGGTGGTACAGCGCCATCAAGAGGTAGTGCACGGCGTAGGAGCGATAGGGGCGCCAGCGCTCGGCCTGCTCCCGCACCTGGGCCGCGGTCACCGGCCGGCCGCCGAAGCAATAGCGCGAGAAGGCCCGCTGCACGCCGATGTCGTCGGCGGCGACCACGTCGGGCCGGCCGAGGCCGCGGGACAATGCCCACTCGGCGCTCCAGCGGCCGAGGCCGCGCACCCTGGTCAGCTCCTGGATGAACTCCTCGTCGGGAAGCCGGGCCAGTCCCTCCAGGTCAAGCTCGCCGGAGACAACCTTGCGGGCCAGGCCGATGATGTAGTCGGCCTTTCGCTCGCTGTACTGCATCTGGCGCAGGTCGCCGATGGCAGCCCCCGCCAATGCCTCTGCCGAGGGGAAGGCGTAGAATTCCTGCCCGTCGTGTTCGAGGGCCTGCCCGAAGGCCCGAACCAGCCTGGCCTTCAGGTTGTAGGCGAACGTCAGATTGATCTGCTGGGTGGTGATAGACATCACCAGCATCTCGAAGAGGTAGGGGCGGACCAGCGTGCGCAGGCCGTTGTACCGGGCCGCCAGCGGCGCGAGCAGCGGGTCGCCCTTGACGGCGGCGTAGAAGTCGTCCAGGGGGAAATCGAGGTCGAAGATGCAGCGAAGCCGCGCCTCCACAAGCGACAGGTCGCCGTCCGCTACCGAACCGTCGGCGACGCACACGTTGAGGCGCGGCAGGCCATCGGGCTCCGCCCGGGAGTGCGTCAGGGCCGGCTTTCCGTCCAGATCGAGCACTCTGTAGTAGACCCCGTCCCGGTACACGTCCACGATCTCGGACGGAAAGCGGGCGAACAGCGACGCCGTCAGGTCGAAGTCGAAGGGCGGACTGGAACGCAGATAGAACTGGCGCTGCACTAGACTTGCGTCAAGTGTATCCGTGTGCCCTGGGTGTCCGCGGTGTCCAGGTACCAGATCTTTACGCCGATTATGCTGGTGGTCGGCTCGGGTGTGGCGAAGCGGACGCCCTTGGCCTTCAGCTCGGCAGCGGCTTTTTGGATATCCGGCACGATGTAGCCGATGTGGTCGAGTACCTGCCCGTGACGGCCACCGAGTCGGCTCTTGTCCGCTGGCTCGACTAGCTCCATGAGCACGTCGCCCACCTGCACGAAGGCATTGCGGCCGGTGGCCGAAGGCGTGCCCCGCTTGATGCACTTGCCCCCGAGCGTGTTCTCGTAGAAGGCAATGGTATCATCGAGATTCTCTACAATGTAACCGGGATGGTGAATACCGGTGAACATGGCTTCTCTCCTCCTGCTACCTGACGGGCGCCGGCTTGTATACCTGAATGCGGCTGCCCAGCAGATTGACGAACATGAACCGGGCCCCGCTGCTGCTTGTGACCGGCTCCTGGCTCTCGAACGTGGCCCCCTGGGCTTTGAGGTTAGACAGCTCTGCATCCAGGTCGTCTACGATGTAGGCGACGTGGTCCAGGTGCTGGCCGGGGGCGGTGGTGTTCTGCATCAACTCAAGCTGGATACTACCCATCGTGATGAAGGCAACGGGCGATCCGTTGGCCAGCTTCGTCCGGCTGACCACCGTCGAGCCAAACAGCTTCTGATACTCGGCAACGGCCTGCTCCAGGTCGCTCACACGGTATCCGATATGGTGGACTCCTCCTAGCATGGTGGCCTCCTTGTGATGTTAATTGAATTCGAATGGGGTGGACGATCGCTGGGGGAGCCAGAACGCTCCCCCGCACAGAGAGGATTACTGTCCTGATGGATGGTCTGCGTCGTAGACCTGGCTCATGTCCTTGCCGGGATGGGGCACCGGCGGCTCGCCCTTGATGCTATTGACGATCTCATAGGCCTTCGCCACCTGCGCCTCGGAGCCCTCGATGGTGACGAGAACGGCGCCCTCGCTGCCGCCAATGCCGCCCGATGCCACGTGGGTGGCCTCGACGCCGGCCAGTATGTCGAGGGCCTCGATCTCGGTGACGACCTTGGCCGTGGGCATGATCAGCATGCCGACCGTGCCGCCGATGGGATACTTCAGCTTGCGCAGGCCCATCGTCCGAGCCGCGTCAGGGACGGATGGCACCAGCTTCTCCAGGCCGATGGGGGCGATGAGGTGGGATCCGCGCGCCCCCACGATGCCGGCGAACATGCCGACGGTGCCGCCCACCGGGCCGCCGATGATCACGCCGACGTTGCCTTCCAGGTCCAGGGCGTTGCCGCCCTTAATCATCACGTCGCCGGCGTCGAATTCCTTCAGCACTTCCTCTGGCATCGCCTCGACCGACTTGCCGTCGACCAGGCAGATGGAGCGCAACAGGTTGGGATGTCGCTTGTTGCTGGCCAGCCCACCATCTATGACGTGGCCGCGGGTATACCAGGACTTGTGCACCGGCTGGCCGGTAATCTCCTCGGCCACAAAGGCGTTGGTAGTGCCGTTGGCGATGATGATGCGCCCCTTCTTGAGGGCTGCCTTGACCTCGGGTAGCTGGGCCACGGCCTTGGCGATCAGCCGCTTGGACTCGGACGGCGTGAAGACCATGATGCCGGAGACGGTACCGCTGGCGGCCTGGGCTTCGCTAGCTGCTGCCGCTTGCTGTGGTGTCATTGCTTCTCCCTCCTCTAGGTGTAGCTGGTTGAACTTGAGGGTATGATAGAACAGCGTGACCCGCTTGGCAAGCAATTGCGCATGGTTGCATTGACTTCGATTTCGGGCCGTCTTACAATTACAGTACACATGTTCTAGGGGGATGGGCGTGCTCATCAAGGTCCCGCTGGACCCTTTCCAGAAGATGCGACTGCTGGAGACGGCTGCCGAGTACGATGTGTGCGGAGCCCCGAGCGCTGTCACACCCCCGCCGGCCCCCGCCCGCGGAAAGCTCCCGCCCGGCGTGACCCGCGTCTACCGGCCCGGCGGCGGCTGCGTCTCTCTTCTGAAGGTACTGATGACCAATGACTGTGTCAACGACTGCGGCTACTGCGTGAACCAGACGGGGCGGGACATCCGGCGCACCGGCTTCCAGCCAGAGGAGCTGACGGCCTACTTCTGGCGTCTCCACGAGGCGAAGCAGGTCACCGGGTTGTTCCTCAGCTCCGCCATTTCCAACAACGCGGCTGCCACGATGGAGCGCATGCTGAAAGCCGTCGAGGTCCTGCGCGGGCGGTATCGCTTCACGGGATATGTCCACCTGAAGATAATGCCCGGCGCGGCCTACGAGTACGTCGAGCAGGCGTGCCGCTTGGCCGACCGCGTCTCTATCAACGTCGAGGCGCCCAGTGCGTCCCACCTGGAGAAGCTGAGCGCGCGCAAGGACCTGGCGCACGGCATTTTGGAGCGGATGCGCTGGATAGCCCGGCTCGCCGAGACGAAGGGCCTCGTTCCGGCGGGCCAGACCACGCAATACGTGGTCGGCGCGGCAGGGGAGACGGACCGCGAGATATATCAGAGCGCCCAGCAGCTTTATCGGGAGGAGGGCCTGCGGCGGGCCTACTTCAGCGCGTTCCAGCCCGTGTTGGGTGGGCGGCTGGAGCATCAGCCGCCGGCGCCTCCCCTGCGAGCTGCCCGCCTCTACGAGCTCGACTGGCTGCAGCGAGTCTACCGCTTCCAGCCCTCGGAGCTGCAGGCGGCCTTCGACGGCGACGGATGGCTGCCGCTGGAGCGCGATCCCAAGCTGGCGATCGCTCTACGTCATCTTGGGGATTACCCCATCGACCCGAACCGTGCCGACCCCTGGGAGCTGCTGCGCGTGCCGGGAATCGGCCCCGTTTCCGTCGAGCGCATCCTGAGCCGCCGGAAGGAAGGCCGGATCCGCTCGTTGGACGACCTGCGCAGGCTTGGGGTGCCGGCCAAACGGGCGGCCCCCTTCGTATGCCTGCCGGAGCACCGTCCCGCCGCCGTGCAATTGGCGCTGCTGTAGGCGGCTATAAGGATTATGCAGGCGATTGCCCGGCGAGGCGGTGCGGGACGACGTCTTCACGATGTAAATGCTTCTTCCTGGACCTGTTGCGACCATTTGCTGAGAACGGAAGTACTAGGGGCGAACTCCTTCACGACGGTTGCGGACCCTGAGCTGGCGCTAGACGAAAGCACTATGCCTCTCCCGGCGCGGTGCTTTACCTTCTCCAATGCTGCCTGACGGATGAATTCCGAAGTCTTCATTCCGAGCCGGTGAGCATGATCGGCTACAGTCTCAAAATCCTCGCGACTAAATGCCACAGAGACAATGGCTCGTGGCATCTTCACACCGGTTCTCTTCTCAGCGTTCTCATAGTCCCAATTCTCAGATTCGTACGAATCCTGAGGCTCTTTTGCATCCGTGTTCCTCACTCTCTTCTCCTTTCAGTCGAGACGGGCGCTCTCCCGTTGCTTACACCGCCAAGCGGTGACCGGCCGCCAAACCGAAGGTTCATGGGTCGGCTCTACAGGGATAGCGATGCATGTACCACCGTGATCTCGGCCTATAATAAGATGGCTTGCGCGACGCCTTTTTCTGTTGCGCGCGATCAAATGATCGTTTTCCAGCACTTCCAGGACCTGGCTGGGGGATATGCCGTGCGCCGCGAATTTTGCCTCGTTGTCATCATCGATGAGCAAAGCCAGGATTCTTGGACTTGACAAATCCTCTCTGCTATCCTTACAGTTGTAGTGATGCTGTAGTGATGGTATTATGCGCTTGTGAGAGGAGGATGTCAAGTGGACGTAGAATGGCTTATCCTTGCCGACGCTGCACAAGTAGTTGGCAACAAGCTGTATCTCTTAGGGGGCGGCTGGGAAACACTTACGGTGAACTCTGGTTTCCCTGTCGAGCAGCAGTGCGCTGTCGCGGCGTCGTTCAAGGTCCCTTGGCAGGAGACCAATCAGCGGCACAATGTCGAGATTGAAATCGCGACCGAAGATGGATCAAGCTTAGCAAAGTTGCAGGGCCAGTTCGAGGTGGGCCGGCCTCCTGGGCTCAGAGGTCAGGAGCAGCGAGTACAATTCGCAGGGGGATTTGGACTTCGGTTCGATGCTCCGGGCACGTACGTGATTGTGGCTCGCGTCGAGGGCCAGGAAGGAGGCCGTGTACATTTCAACGTTGTGCCTGGGCCGCTTCTAGTCACGAGCAAACAGCAGCGGGAAGATGAATCGTAACACGTCGCTCAACCATTTCCCAGGCGCGCGAGTTGTGCCTGATCCACGCGACAGCACGCCCGGTATGAGGTTGCACGCGCAGGATAGTGGCACTCCGCCCTCGTCAGGGGCCGCTCGCACCGGCACGGCCGACCTGCCGCTGCATACCGGAAAGGCCCCGCGGTGGCTATTCGAGCGTATGCGCCTTCTGGCGCGGGAGATCGCGCTGGTGGTGGTGGATGAGTTCGGCCCCGGCGAGATGCTGCGCCGGCTTTCCGACCCCTTCTGGTTCCAGGCCTTCGGCTGCGTGCTGGGCTTCGACTGGCACAGCAGCGGCCTCACCACCACCGTTTGCGGCGCGCTGAAGGACGGCTTGCGCGGCATGGAGCGGGACGTCGGACTGTTCGTGGCCGGGGGCAAGGGGAACACCTCCCGCCAGACGCCCGCCGAGATCGAGGCCCGCGGTGCCGCTCTATCTGTGCCGCCAGCCGGCCTGGTCTACGCCAGCCGTATGGCGGCCAAGGTCGACAGCGCTGCCGTGCAGGACGGCTATCAGATCTACCACCACGTGTTCATCTTCACGCCGCGCGGACAGTGGGCGGTCATTCAGCAGGGGATGAACCCCGCCAACCGCTACGCCCGCCGGTATCACTGGCTGAGCGAGCAGGTGAGTGACTTCGTTTGCGCGCCCCACGCGGC
>JAMCWG010000159.1 GCA_023475235.1 Chloroflexota bacterium | reverse complement strand
CGGAGCAGGAGCCGCGGAAAGTGCAGGAGGCACCGCACGCAACTCGCTTCGGAAGAATGGACGAGGTCGCGGCGGCGCGGCGGCCGCGGCTCCGCTGGCAGCCGGAGCTGGCCGGCGAGTGAAACGGCGGAGCGGGCCTTTGCCGGAGATCGGACAGACGGGTTACATAGTCAAGGTTTAGGAAGAAGCCACTGTTCAGTGTATAATATAGTCCAAGCAGGAATTGCAGCACGCGACGCTGTGAGCGCGGTGAGTGCGTTGCTGGCGAAAACCCTCGGCAGCAGGCAACGAGAGCGACTATGCCGAGGTTGCTAATAGAAACAGGGAGAGGGACGGAAGATGCGGACGGTGTTGGTAATGCTCCTGGTGGGAGCGCTGGTCGCTGGCTGTTTCGGCGAGGGCGGCATTACGGTGGCGCCGCCAAAGGGATCCGGGGGAGGTTCGGCTGCACCGGGCACCGCTCCATCGAAGGCCCCCGCTTCGAAGAGCGCCCCGTCTGGTAACACGCTTCGCCTCCTGGGCGATGATCCACCTACCATCGACCCTGCCCTGGTCCAGGATGCCACTTCTTCAGAGTACATCGTCGAAATCTTCAGCGGCCTGTTCACCCTCAACGACAAGCTGGAGGTGGTGCCGGACATCGCCGAATCCTACGATGTGAGCCCGGATGGCCTGGTGTACACCTTCAAGCTGAGAAAAGATGTCAAGTTTCAGGACGGGCGCGGCGTGACCGCCCAGGACTTCAAGTACTCGATGGAGCGGGCGGCCGACCCACGCACCGAATCGCTGGTGGCGGATACGTACCTGGGTGATATAGTCGGTGTCAAGGACAAGCTACGGGGGAAGGCCAAGGAAATATCCGGCATCAAAGTTGTCGACGACTACACGCTCCAGATCACCATCGACTCCCCCAAAGTCTACTTCCTCTCCAAGCTGACCTACCCCACCGCCTTCGTGGTGGACAAGAACAACGTCGAAAAGGGCGGGCGGCGCTGGACTAACCAGCCGAACGGCACCGGGCCCTTCAAGCTCAAGGAATGGAAGCGTGGGGAAAGCATAACGCTGGTCCGCAACGATAACTTCTATGGCGGGGCGCCCAAGGTCGACCAGGTGGTATACAACATCGCCATCGCTGGCGCTGGCACGGGAATGACGATGTATGAGAACGGCGACATCGATATGGTTGGGGTGGGCCTGGCTGACATCGATCGGGTCCAGGACCCCGCCAGCGAGTTGAACTCCCAGCTCGTGCGTGCCCCGTCGCTGAGCATCGGCTACGTCGGGCTGAACGCCCTCGTCCCGCCCTTCGACGATGTAAAGATGCGCCAGGCCTTCGCCGCGGCCATCGATAAGCAGAAGATCGTGGACGTGGTGCTGAAGGGCACCGTCCAGAAAGCCGATGGCATCGTGCCCCCCGGCATGCCGGAGTACCAGAACAAGAACCTGAAGCCGATCGCTTTCGATCCGCAGCGGGCCAAGCAATTGCTGGCCGAATCCAGGTACGCGGACCCGTCCAGCTACCCGCCCCTGACATTCTACGTCTCGGGAGAGGGTGGGGCCAGCCCGCGGACGGTGACGGCCATCGTTGAGATGATCAAGCAAAACCTGGGGATCGACATAAAGATACAGCAGACCGAATGGGCCACCTTCCTGCAGGACCTCAGCACCGATCAGAAGAAGTACCCGATGTTCTCGCTGGGCTGGGTCGCCGATTACCCCGACCCTCAGAACTTCCTCGATGTTCTCTTCCATAGCAATAGCCTGGACAATCACACCGGCTATTCCAACAAAGAGGTCGATGCGCTCCTGGAGCAGGCCCGCACCGAGAAGGACCAGGCCAAGCGGATGGACCTGTACTATCAGGCGGAGCAGAAGATCGTGGGTGAAGCAGGGTGGATTCCGCTGGACTATGGGGAGAGCTACATCCTGGTCAAGCCGTATCTGAAGAATGTGCGCTTCTCGCTGGGCGTCTCACCCTGGCTGAGGTTTGTGAGCATAGAAGGAGCGCGCTAGCTCCGTATGCTGGTCTACGCCGTCCGTCGATTGTTCTGGCTGCCGTTTCTGCTGCTGGCAGTAGCCTTCATCACGTTCGCTCTGGGCCAGTACGGGCCGGGCGACCCCGTGCAGGTGGCGATGGGTCAGCACGTCAACCCTGAGGTGCGGGACCGGGTCCGCCACGAGATGGGGCTGGACCGCCCCTTCTACGAGCAATTCGCCAGCTACGTTTGGAATGCCCTGCACGGTGACCTGGGTGTTTCCTACAAGTACCGGGGCGAGCCTGTGTTCGGGCTCATCGGGAACCGCGTCGCCGTCTCGGCCCAGCTTGCGTTCCTTGCCCTCCTCCTTGCGGTGGCACTGGGAATCCCGCTCGGCATCGTGGCGTCCCTGCATCAGCGCACCTGGATGGACTATCTGAGCATCTCGATCAGCCTGGGGGGCGTCTCGATGCCCGCCTTCCTTCTAGCCCCCATCCTGATGTGGTTCTTCGCGCAGCAGTTGAAGGTGCTTCCGGCCGCCGGATGGGGCGGCATCTTCAGTCCACAAGCCGTAATGCCGGCTATCGTGATGGGCGTTGGCCCGGTAGCCGTCCTGGCCCGCCAGACGCGCGCCAGCCTGATCGAGGTGCTCGGCCAGGACTACGTGAGGACCGCCCGCAGCAAGGGGCTGTTGGAGCAGACGGTGCTCCTGCACCACGTGCTTCGGAATGGACTGATCCCCATCTTCACTCTCATCGGCCTCATGTTGGGTAGCCTGGTGGAGGGAGCTTTCATCACCGAGACGGTCTTCGGGATACCGGGAATCGGCCGGCTGGCGGTAGAATCGCTGTTCGCCCGCGACTACCCGGTGATCATGGCGCTCACCTTGATGGTGGCGGTCTCGTATACCGTAGCGAATCTGATGGTGGACCTGTCGTATGGGCTCCTGGACCCGAGGATTCGCTACCGATGAGCAACGTACAGGTCTCTGACTACGTGGCCAGGACGTCGGTAACGGAGCGGAGGCGTAGCCTGTGGGGGACAGCGCTACGCCGCTACATTCGCAACCGCGCGGCGATGTTTGGGTTGATCATCGTGCTGGGGCTGTTCCTGGTGGCCATCCTCGCTCCCTGGCTGGCGCCATACTCTCATACCAAGCAAGACCTGTCGGTTGTAGAACGTGGCCCTTCCCTTGCCCACTGGCTCGGCACGGACGAGTTGGGACGAGACCTGCTCAGCCGAGTGGATCTGGGGGGCGCGCACAGCCGCCGTGGTCTCGACCGCCGTGATTTCGGTCGTCGCCGTGCTCGGCGTGCTGATGGGAGCGATCGCGGGCTACTTCGGCGGCTGGGTGGACACGGCCATCATGCGTGTGACCGACCTGCTTTTCGCCTTTCCATCGTTCCTGCTGGCGGTATTCGCGGCGGCGACGCTGCGCCCCACCATCAGCGAGGGCCTGCAGGAACTGGGGAGGCTCATGGGGCAGCGCATCAACACGGGCATGGTCGACTACGTCATCGTGCTGATGGCGCTGGGTCTGGTGGGCTGGCCGGGGATGGCCAGGCTGGTGCGCGGGCAGGTGCTGTCCCTCCGGGAGCGCGACTTCACGCTGGCCGCCCGCGCCCTGGGCGCTTCCGACTGGCGCATTCTCACCCGCCACCTGCTGCCCAATGCGCTCAGCCCGGTAATCATCGCCTTGTCCCTGGGCATGGGCGGCGTGATTATGTCCGAGGCCTACCTCTCCTTCGTGGGGCTGGGTGTACAGCCACCCGAGGCCAGTTGGGGCCTGATGATCCAGGAGAACTACAACATGTGGCGGACGCGCCCGCATCTGGTGCTGGTGCCGGGTCTGGTGCTGGCCCTGGTGGTCTTCGGCTTCAGCTTCGTGGGCGACGGGCTGAACGACGCGATGAACCCCCGGTCCGATTAGGAGGACGGCGCGCTGGTCTGGTGACCAGTCAGACACGGAGTGATGGATGTCATTCTGAGCCGAAGCGTAGCGGTCGCAGACTCGCCTCTGGCGAGAGGCGAAGAATCCCGGCCTCAGAGGGCTGAGATCCTTCGCGAAGTCTATCCTGAGCCCTTCGCTACCGCTCAGGGTAAACTTCGCGAAGGGCTCAGGATGACAGACCATCATCGCGGTTTTGACAGACTATTAGCCTGCTGCCTCCAGGCCGGCAGTTCTGTCGTCGTACGCCCGGCAATACCTCGAGCTAAAGCAGCCCGGCTTCATCAGCCGGGCTGCACGCTGGTCTGTCACTTGTTGGGCCGGCTGACCGCCCGCGGCTACCGGCCGGGCACTGGCGGCTCGGGGGCCTGCGGCGTGGCGAAGCGCGCCCCTAGGTAGGCCCCCTGCGCCAGGAGGGTCTGCTGCAGCTCATCCACCGGCACCCGGCGCGGTGTCACGCCGTGCTTCACGGCGAGGGCAGCGGCCGTTCCCGCGGCCTCGCCGGTGGCGCAGGCCGGCGGCATGACCCGCACCGCTCCGAAGGCCACATGGTCGGCCGACAGGCAGCGACCGGCCGCCAGTAACTGGTCGACCTTCAGCGGCACCAGGCTGCGGTAGGGGATCTCGTAGGCGTTGGCCGCCCGCACTCCCGGCGGCTCGGCCTTGCCCACACCTTCGGGGTTATGGATGTCGATGAAGAAGCCGTTCATCGCGATCACGTCGGGGAACTCAGTGGCTTCCACGACGTCCTCGACCCGCAGCACGTACTCGCCGACGATGCGACGGCTCTCCCGGACGCCGACGTGCGCCCCTGTATCGACGAGATAGGCGTTCTGCATTCCTGGGCAATACTTGTGGAAGAAGCGCATCAGCTCCTGCACCTGCTTCCGCCCCTCGATCTCGGCTTGGGTCAGGCTGTCGACGTCGGTGCTGTCGTACCCCAGGAGCCGGGAGGCGTTGGCCCGGTACTCGCCGGGGCGCATCGTCTGGTATAGCCCGAGATTATCGCGCGGCACATTCAGGGGATCGCCCTTCGCCTTGGCCTCGGCGATGGGCGTGGCGAAGAGGTTGCGCTCGGTCGGGTGCTGCCGGCGATACTCGACCAGCGCCGCATCATCGATGCCGCCCACCCGGAAGAACATCGACATTGGCTGCATCTTGCCGTCGCTTGGCCGGCCCTTGGCCATCGGGACGCCGGCCAGGTAAGCCACATCGCCGTCGCCGGTGCAGTCCACCACCACCTTCGCCCGGATGGCCTGCATCCCCGATTTGTTGACCACGATCACGCCGCGGACCCCATCGCCCTCCTTCAGCACGTCGGCCATAAACGTGTGATACATCAGGTGGATGCCCGCTTCCTCGATCATCTCGTCGGCCACGAGCTTCAAGGCTTCCGGATCGTAGGGGGTCACGTTGCCGTGGGCGTACACTGTAAACGAAGAGTAAGGGGTGCCGGGAGGCACCTGCGAGGGGTGGACGGCGCCCCCGGTCTTCGCCATTCGGCGCACCAGCTCATCGAAGACGCCGCGTACGATCTGTACGGTGCCTTTCTCGTCGAAAGACGTCATGAACGGACCCACCAGGCCGGTGCTGCCCGTACCACCCAGGGCGCCGTACTGCTCGATCAGAGTGGTGTTTGCACCGTTGCGGGCGGCGGCCACAGCCGCGCCGATGCCGGCCATCCCGCCGCCGACCACCAGGACATCCGTCTGGCGCACCACGGGCACTTCGTTATTCCATCGAATCGTCTCTGCCATAACGCTGTTCCTTTTCGAATATCGGTCCCGCACGCGCTAATCGATCCAGGCCGCCCGCGCGTCGACGCGGTACGAGCTGACCTGTACATCGAGGCCCTTCACCTTGTCCCAGTAAACGACGTTGCCCGGCAGGTAGAAGGTAGTGCCGAAGTAGGTATCTTCGTAGAGAATACGCTGGCAGCGCTTGTATATCTCGGCGCGCTTGGCCTCATCGTACTCGCTGCGTCCCTCGGCCAGGCACTGGTCCATTTTTGGATTGCAGTAAGAGGCCCAGTTGCTGCCGCCATCGCACGTCAGCTCGGCGCTCTGGAAGTCTGGGTCGCCCCGGTCTGACGGGCGGTTCATGCCAAGGTCGAACTGGAAGGCTTTGATGGAAGAGATCCAGGCCAGGCGCTCCAGGACGCTGATGGTGGTGCGCAGGCCGATGGCGTCGAACATCGACTTTATCGCTTCACTCATCCGTACCTCAACCGAGCGCTGGATCACCGTCAGGCCTACATCCAGCCCGTTCGGGTAGCCGGCCTCCGCCATAAGCTGCTTGGCCTTGGCGAGGTCGTAGCTGTAGTAGGGAAGGCTCTTGTCGTACCCCAGGACCGCAGGTGTCCAGTATGGGTAATAGTATGGCTGGGCGACGCCGAAGCCCAGGGCCTTGATCAGGCCGTCGCGGTCGATGGCGTGCCAGGCAGCCTCCCTCAGCTTCTGGTTCTTGGCATAGTTATCGTTCTTCGGGTTGAAGAATATGTTGTAGTACATCGAGCCCCAGGGCTGTTCCCAGTAGACCAGGCCAGGGATGGACTTGGCGGCAGCCACATCTTTGGGCTCGATCATATGGACGAGGTCCACGTTCTTGGCCCGCAGCTCGAGCATCGCCACCGCTTTGTCGGGAATGTAGCGCTCGACGAGGCCATCCAGGTAGGGAAGGGGCTGGCCATCAACCCCCTTGTCCCAGTAGCCGTCGAACTTCTTGACCGTGATCCGGTCGTCGCGTACCCATTTGTCGAACTTCATCGGCCCGGTGCCCACCGGGTTGTTACCGAACTGCTCCTCGCCCATCGCCTCCGTGGCCTTCTTGGAGTGCATCGCCGGTACGGCGTACCCGCCGCCGGAAAGCTGCATCAGGACGGTGGCGCTGGGGGCCTTCAGCTTCAGTCGAATGCCGTAGTCGCCGGTAGCCTCGACCGAGGCGATGTCGATCAACTGAGTCTTGCGCAACGACTTGGGGTGGTTCATCATCCGGTCGAGGTTCCACTTGGCCACATCGGCGTTCCAGTCGCTGCCGTCGTGGAACTTGACCCCCTTCCGCAGGGTGAGGTCAATGGTGGTTGGGTCCACGATCTTCCACGACTCGGCGAGGCTGGGCTTGAGGGCGAATTTCCCCGCCTTCTCGTCCACGAGAGGATATCGCAGGAGGCTGTCGAAAATGAGCATTACTGCTGAGCCTCCCGACTGACTGGCGACGTGGGTATCCAGGGTCGGTATGGTGAAGTCGGAGACTACGGTGAGGATACCGCCGCGCTTCACCTTAGGGGCCGGGGTAGCCGTTGGCGCGGCCGGCGTCGTAGCTGCTGGTGCAGCCGGGGCGCTGGTAGGTGCTGCCGAGGGGGCCGACGGCTTGGCCGTCGGGGCAGCGGGTGCCGGAGCGCACCCCAGCGCCGTCACGAGGCTGAGTAGTACAAGGACAGACGTCAATGTCACGAGCTTCTTCATCAGTGGTCTTACCTCCCTGATCAGTATTAGTCCGCTCGAAGTGCCGCCGTTTGTCTCCATTGTCTCTATTCTATTATGTGTGTGCTAGTCTATTATGTGTGTGCTAGCGCATCACCCGCCATATGATACAACGCAGAGGCGGCGCGTGTCGAGCATACAGTGCTTTGTTTTGGCTTGCTGCGTCCGGTGTCCCCTGATAGTTGGCTTGAGTGCCGGAGGGGTGGCACAGCGCGGCCCCTGCCGGAGGCTATGCTACGGCGTGGGTCGGGCACCTGCAAGCGCTTTCGGCGCCAAATAGGGTCATGTCAAAGTCCGCTGATCCGGCTGCTCGTGGGGTTTACCTCACCCCCTGGCCCCTCGCCAGAGGCGAGTCGCCGTGGCGACCTCTTCGCGCGCGGAGAGGTCTCCGAAGGTCCGTAGCGCTGGGCCGTCACGGCCCGGCGCAGGATACCCTTCGGGCACGACTCGCCGTGGCGAGGGGTGGCCGAAGGCCGGAGGTGAGGTCAACTGCCGCTGGCAAGGCAACCGAAGCGCCGTCTGATTCGTGGCTGGCGACTTTGAAAAGGCCCTAGGCGCCAAATTGCTTCCGACGTCGTGACGTGAGTTGAGACGGAGATTGGTGTATCCTGAGATGGTAATTCTAGCAAGGGGTATACCGTGGCAAAGGTTCTTAAACTATCGGATATTCAGAAATTCGCCGATCAACTCTTTTG
>JAMCWG010000136.1 GCA_023475235.1 Chloroflexota bacterium | reverse complement strand
GCCTGCCTATGGCAGGCGGGTCTGGCGACTGGCGAGGGGACAGGGGGTGAGGTCTGGGGCTACTACGGCGCTAACCCGATCCTACAACGCGGCCATCCCGCCATTGTTGGTGGACCATTGCCGTAAATATGTGCGCGAGGACACTCAATAATATGGTATCATACGCATCGAAGCGTCAGGGGCCACCTGCACGTCGTTACTTACCGGGCGACACCTGTCTTGTAAACACGAACGAGGTGAGAGCGCTTGTGAGAGAGCCGTTTCGCGTCTTGGTAGTTGACGACTTTTCGCCCGTGCGGAACATCATCGCCGTTCGTCTGGCTGCCCAGGGCTACGAGGTCCTGACGGCGGAGAACGGCCAACAGGGCTTGGCTGTGGCCCGCCGGGAGCACCCAGATATCGTCATTGTGGACTGGACCGTCCCAGGGCTGGGTGGGATAGAACTGATACGTCAGCTCAAGGCCGATCAGTCCTTAGAGTCTACCTATATTATCCTCCTGATCGGTCGCCTCGGCGTCGAGGACAAAGTACAGGCCCTCGAAGTAGGCGCCGATGAATACATGGAAAAGCCGGTTAACGACGCGGAGCTGGGGGCACGGCTTCGCGCCGCAGCCCGTATCATCTGCGCCAAGCGGCGTCTGGAGGCTCTGGCCAGGACCGACGGCCTCACCGGCGTGGCCAATCAAAGGGCGTTCCACGAGACGCTGGCGCGCGAGGTGGCCCGCGCCGCCCGCTACGACCGGCCGCTGTCCCTGCTGGTGATGGACGTGGACGACTTCAAGCTCGTGAACGATGAGTACGGTCACCTCGTCGGCGACATCGTGCTGAAGCTGGTGGCCTCGTTCCTCGTTGCCTACTGTAGGACCTCGGACACGGTGGCGCGGCTGGGCGGCGACGAGTTCGCGGTAATCCTGCCCGAGACCGACGCCGATGGGGCGCAGGCGACCATCGCCCGGCTGAATAGCCTGCTGGAAAAAGAATGGCGCGGCAACTCTATGCCGGGACAGAGCATATACAACCTGACCGTGAAGGACAGCCAGGGTCAGCTCCCCAACTGCTCTCTACACCTGAGCATGGGATGGGCCACCTCCGGTCCCGGCGCCACCCTGTCCGCCAACGAATTGGTGCACCTGGCCGACCGGCGCATGTACGAGCAAAAGCGCGGCCCTAAGGCCGGCGGCGAAGAAGCCGACGAGGTCCCGTTCACCGGCGCGCCATGACCAATGTGCGTTACCCCAGCGTGGCGTCGGGCGAGCTGGTCCTGGTGCGCCACGGGACGACCATCGACAACCTGGCCAGCCGTTGGTCCGGCTGGCAGGACAGCCCCCTCAGCGACAACGGCCGGCTTCAGGCGGCCGTGCTCGCCGCGTACCTGGCCGACGCCGTATCGGCCGACGCCCTGTATGCCAGCCCCCTTCGCCGGGCCCTGGCTACCGCCACGGTGATCGGCGAGCGGCTGGGCCTGGCGCCCCGCGTTCACGCGGGCTTGAAGGAATCGCATTTCGGCCAGGTCGAGGGGATGCCGGACGCGGAGGTCAGGCGGCTTTATCCGGAGATGTACGCGGCGGCCCAGGACTTCACCGACCTCGACTTCTGCTGGCCGGGCGGCGAGTCGCGCCGCCAGTTCGTGGCCCGGATACGGCGCACGCTGGGCGAGATCATCCAGGAAAGCGTGGGCAGGCGCGTGCTAGTGGTCGGCCACGGTGGGATGATAAGCATCTTCCTGGCCGATCTGCTGGATGATGATCCCAGTCGCTGGCCGAAGTACAAGGTGAACAACTGCTCGGTCACCCGGCTGGAGCTGTCCCACGACGGGCCGAGGCTGGCCCTGCTGAACTACTGTGACCATCTGGAAAATGGCCCGCCCGGCCTGTCCCTCGAGGCCCGCGCGGCACCCCCGCTGTGGCGTTTGCCACACGAGAGCTAGCTAGCCTGCAAAAGAAGAGGGGCGGCGCGCGTGCCGCCCCAGACCATCACCCTTACCCTTGCGCAGGTTCCGCAACCTGCACAAGGGTTGAAAGGCTTGAATACTCTCCTAAATAGCTTTCTCAGCCTTGAGGGCCTCCAGCTCTTCCTTCGAGACACCCAGCAGGCCGCCGTAAATCTCCTCGTTGTGCTCGCCGGGCGTCGGCGGCCGGCGGTTGATCTCGGCCGGAGTCCTAGTGAGCTTGAACGGCGCATTGGGCACCACGATCCTGCCGGTGCCGGGGTATTCTAGATCGACCAACAGATGGCGATATTGTACCTGCGGGTCAGCCGCCACCTGCGCCAGGTCGTGAATCGGCCCGGCGGGCACATCGCCTTCCTCCAGGATTTTCATCGCCTCGTCGGTGGTCTTCGTGGCCATGAAGTCCGCCACGATGCCATCGACCTCGGGCCGGTGCTCGTAGCGGCCCTGCCGGGTCTTATAGTTCTCGTTAAGAGCCGGGCCGCCGATGACCTTGGCCAGACGCTCCCAGAGGTTGTCGCCGTGTATGATGATGAAGACGTAGCCGTCCTTAGTCTTGAAGACCCGGGCCGGGGTGGAGTAGTAGTGCTGGTTACCCAGCCGGTGGCGCAGCAGGCCGGTCAGCAGGTACTCGGCGATGGAGAAGGCATACATATTCACCGAGCCGTCCATCAAGGCGACATCTACGTGCTGCCCCTCGCCGGTGCGATCGCGATGCCTCAGGGCTCCCAGCGTCGCCACGGCGGCGTTGGTGCCGGCGAGGTAGTCCACCACCAGCGTGCCTGCCTTCATCGGCTCGCCGTCGGGCTCGCCGGTCATGTCCATCATGCCATACATCGCCTGCATAATCTGATCGAAGCCGCCCCGCTGTCCGAATGGACCGTTCTGGCCGAACCCGGTCACGGACGTAAGGATAATGCCGGGGTTGATCTTCGCCATCTCTTCCCACGAGAAGCCCATCGCCTTCATCACGCCCGGCCGGAAGTTCTCGATCACCACGTCTGACTTCTCGACGAGCTTGGCGAAAAGCCTCTTGGCATTGTCACTTCGGGTGTTGAGGGTGATCGACTTCTTGTTGGAATTGTGCGCTGCAAAGTACAGGCTGAACCTGTCTGGGCCGGCAAAGGGGCCCATATTCCGGGTGTCCTCGCCCCCCGGCGGCTCGACGTGGATCACTTCCGCCCCGAGGCTGGCCAAGAGCATCGCACACCAGGGTCCAGCGATGACCCGCGACATGTCTAGCACGCGAACGTTATCGAGTGGTAACGCCATCGCAGCTCCTCCTCTCGCAAATTGGACCGGGGTCTGTCTCCCCGGTCCCTGCCCTCTGCTGGGCTATCCAGCCAAATTATATGGAGCCGCTTCTGCGCCGTCAACATCAGGGCCGAAGCCGCCGAGCAAGTAGTGTCGGGCACATACTAAACGTATACGCGCCGAGCTTGACCCGACCACTACTCCACGCCGGTCCCTTGAACGAAGGCCCGGCCGGCCCCGACCACCAGATCGCGTGCCGACAGGTTGACAAAGGGCACGCCACGGGCCAGCAGCTTCCTGGCGTTCTCGACATTGCTCGCCCCGATGCCCACTGGCTTGCCGGCGGCCAGACAGGTATTGATGATGCGGTCAATGTACTCATGCACAAGGGGCGCGCCGCTATCGCCGACGTAGCCCAGCGATTGCCCGAGGTCGCTGGGGCCAATCTGAATGATGTCGACGCCGGGCACCCGGATGATCTCCGGCAGGTTCTCCACGCCCTTCGCGCTCTCGATGAGGGCCATGACGATGACTCGATCGTTCTCCTCTTTCACTGCCTCCTTTAGCGGGCCCGCGCTGCCGAACTTCGCCCAGCGCACCCCCGCCAGCCCCCGCTCGCCCTCCGGGGCATACTTGCAGTAGCGCACGGCAGCCTCGGCGTCGGCCCTGGTCTCGATGTGAGGGACCAGCATACCCTGCGCGCCCATATCAAGATACCTCAGTATGGTCTGGCTTTCGTTGCGGGGCGGCCGCACCAGCGGGGTGATGCCCGCGACCTCGGCGGCGCGAATCATCGATTCCACGGTCTCGTGGCTCATCGGGCCATGCTCACAATCGATGTACATCCAGTGGAAACCCGCGTATGCCAGCATTTCCACGAAGGCGGGCGACCCGAAGAACACGCCCACCCCCAGACAGGGCTTACCGGCCTTCATTCGCTCTTTGGTCAGGTTCCTGGGCAAGGGCATCGTAGAACCTCCGTCGATGAAGCTGGCGGCTTGCTTCAAGCCACCGCTGCGGCTAGTCTAATGTCCCTTCCGGCCCGCGTCAAGAATTCGTGAGTTGAGTCTCAGGGCTTGTTCTGAAAATGGACGAGCATTTTCATCCGCGGTGGTGCCCTGAAAGGGCATAGCAACTTTTCAAAGTCCGCTGATCCGGCTGCTCGTGGGGTTTACCTCACCCCCTGGCCCCTCGCCAGTCGCCAGACCCGCCTGCCATAGGCAGGCCCGCCATCCTCACCAGCAGTCAAAGAAGGCGACCCCTCGCCACGGCGAGAGTGCCGCAGGCATCTTGGCGGGAGGCGAGTCGTCTGCCGAAGGCGGACCCGCCTCTGGCGGGCCGTGGCGACCTCTCCGCGCGCGGAGAGGGGGTGGCCGAAGGCCGGAGGTGAGGTCAACTGCCGTTGGCAAGGCAACCGAAGCGCCGTCTGATTCCTGGCTGGCGACTTTGAAAAGGCCCTACCTGATTCGGGATTTGTCTTGCCAGAACAATAGCGCACTGCTACAATGGGAGCTAGTGCGGCGCGTCGTCAACGCCGACGCCCGCCGATACTTGACGGGAGTCAGAAACTAACTTCCGGACCCACAAGGTGTAAGCGACATTCAGTATGACACTTGCGGTTAGAGCGCAGTCCTTTGAGTCCCTTAGAGCATCCTGGAACAATCTTCTTCAGCACAGCGCCGGCGGCAGTATCTTCTCCTCCTGGGAGTTTCAGACAGCATGGTATGAGACATTCGGCCAGGGCCTGGACTTGCACCTCTGGCAGGTCGTCGACGGCGACGTCCCTATCGGCATCGCTCCCCTAATGCAGCAGGACAGGCGCATTTGTTTCGTGGGCGCCCAGGATGTTTGCGACTACCTGGACTTCCTTATCCTCGCGGGACGGGAGCGGGAGGGTCTATCGGCGGTCCTGGACCATCTGGAAACCCTTTCCTGGGACCAGATGGAGCTCATTTCGCTGCGAGAGGGTTCGCCCACGCTCGCACACCTGCCGGCGCTGTCGGCTGCACACGGCTGGCAGACCGAAGTGGTCAAGCAGGACGTATGTCCCCAACTGCCCCTCCCGGGCGACTGGGATGCCTACCTGAGCGCCCTCAGCAAGAAGGACCGCCACGAGATCAGGCGCAAGCTGAGGCGACTGCAATCAACCGACGCGGCGCACTGCTACCTGGGCAGCAGCCCGAGCGCCGATATGGAGACTTTCCTGACCCTTCATCGCCAGAGCAACGAGGACAAGGCCGAGTTTATGACCGAGCAGATGGAGCAGTTCTTTCGCCGACTCGCCGATACGTTCGACCTTCTCGGCCAGTACGGCATGTACTTGATGGAAGTGGACGGTCTGCCCGTTTCGGCGGCAATGTGCTTTTTCACACCCACAGAGGTATTGTTATACAACAGCGGCTTTCGGCGGGACTACGGGCATCTGAGCGTGGGCCTGCTCCTGAAAGCCTATTGCATCTGTGACGCCATTCAACGCCGCATTCCGGCCTTCAACTTCCTGCGGGGAGACGAGCCCTACAAATACCACCTGGGTGGGCAGGACGAGCCGGT
Source organism: Chloroflexota bacterium (assembly GCA_023475235.1). Classification (GTDB taxonomy): domain Bacteria; phylum Chloroflexota; class UBA6077; order FW602-bin22; family JAMCWG01; genus JAMCWG01. The sequence continues at coordinate 2,389 of JAMCWG010000136.1, read as the reverse complement.
GTACAATATGACCGTCAGGCGGGTGTAACAGAGTGGCCGAACAGTGGCACGGCGACGGCACACCGCGTGAATAGAGTATGGTCAATCAGACTGTGGTCAACGGGAGGGGGAATCCTTGTGTAGGATAGCGATGCTAAGCGTCCACACGTGTCCTTTAGCGGTCCCTGGCACCAAGGACACCGGTGGGATGAATGTCTATATTCGGGAGCTGAGCCGCGCCCTTACGAAGAAAGGGATGCTCGTAGACGTGTTCACGCGCTGCACCGACCCTGACCAGCCCCGCATCGTAGAATTCGATGAGGGAGCGCGTGTCATCCGGCTCAAGGCGGGAGACCTCTCCCCCGCCGACAAACTGGCTGTCCTCAACTACCTCCCTGAGTTTGTCTGCAACCTGCGGCATTTCACCGAAGAGCACGACCTGACCTACCAGTTCCTGCATAGCCATTACTGGCTGAGCAGTTGGGCGGGGGAGATCCTCAACAGCCGCTGGAACGTGCCTCATGTGGCGATGTTCCATACCCTGGGAGCACTCAAGAACGAGGCCCGGCCGGCAGAGCGGGAGAGCTGGCTGCGGATTGAGGTAGAGGGCCGGGTGATGAATTCGGCCGATGCGGTGGTGGCGGCGACCGAACACGAGTGCCGGCATATGCTCCAGCTATACCCCGTTTCCCCCGAGCGCGTGCGCATCATTCCCTGCGGCGTCAATTTGGCCCAGTTCCGTCCCATTTCGCGCCAGACCGCCCGGGCCGTCCTGGGCCTGCCGGAAGGCCCTATCCTCCTCTTCGTGGGGCGGATGGAGCCGCTAAAAGGCGCCGACCTGCTTCTGCGAGCCGTCGGGGGGCTGCCGGAGGGACGCCGGCCGCGGGTGCTGGTGGTAGGCGGCGATCCGCAGGGCAACGGCGAGGAGGCGCGCCTGCGCGCCATCGCCCGCGATTTGAGCATCGAGCAGAGTGTGCACTTCGTGGGAGCGATCCGCCACGACCTCCTCCCGCTGTACTACAACAGTGCCGATGCCTGCGTGGTGCCATCCTACTACGAGAGCTTCGGGCTGGCGGCCCTGGAGGCACTGGCGTGTGGCGTTCCGGTGGTAGCGGCACGGGTCGGCGGCCTCACCAGCTTCCTGAGCGACGGCCTCAACGCCCTGCTGTTCAATGAGCACCGGCCGGAGACGCTGCGCAGCACTATCCAACGGCTGATGGGGGAGCCAGCCCTCCACGCCACTCTAGCCCAGAATGCCCGCCAGTCCATATCGCATCTGGCGTGGGATGCTGTCGCCGACAAGGTCATCGCGTTGTACAGAGAGCTTTGTAAACAACACGCCCCGCGGCAGGTCTGCACCTGTCGCGTTTAGGACGTCAGCGGAGGACATTCATGACGGACCGACAGCCCCGGCGAATCGCGGTGGTCTTCGCCCACCCCGACGATGCCGAATTCACCTGCAGCGGCAGCCTGGCCAGATGGATCGCAGAGGGGGACGAAGTCACCTATATCGTCTGTACCAGCGGCGACAAGGGCACCCACGACCGGGAGATGAACCCTGCCCAGCTCATTCTGACCAGGGAGCAGGAACAGCAGGCAGCCGCTCAGGAGCTGGGGGTCAAACAGGTCATCTTCCTGCGCCACAAAGACGGCGAGGTGGAGCCGACCATGGCACTGCGCGCTGAGCTTGCCCTGGTGCTGCGCCAGTGCAAGCCCGAGGTGGTGATCACCCACGATCCCTGGCTGCGCTACGCCATCCACCCTGACCACCGGGCAGTGGGTGTCGTCACTATGGATGCAGTCGTGGCCGCTCGCGACCACCTCTACTTCCACTACCAGTTGAACGGCTGCCTCGATGCCCAGCGCGCCAAGGAGATACTGCTGTTCAGCCCCGAGGAGCCTAATTTCTGGGTGGACATCACCGGGACCTTTCCAAAGAAGATGGCGGCGCTGCAGAAGCACGCCAGCCAGTTGGTGAGGGCCGTGAACCTCGAGAAGCGAATGCGCCAGCGAGCCGCCGACATCGGGAAGCCCCAGGGCATCGAGCTGGCCGAGGCCTTTCGTCAGATCGAGCTGCGCTGAAGACCGCCCTCGAGACAGTTCACTCACCCCTGCGCGGGTTCGGAACCCGCGCAGGGGTCTTGGTTTTCAGCCAATTCGGCCCAAGCCGCGTCCACAAAGTGGATGAAGACGCCGATATGGCCCTCTTGCACAACATCAGTGCACACCTTTCAGGCACACGTTACGCCCTCGTCTCGAGCCAGAATAAGTTTGCGGATACGCTCTAGTAGTCTGTCAACACCGCGATGATGGTCTGTCATCCTGAGCGAAGCGAAGGATCTCAGCCCTCCGAGGCTGGGATTCTTCGCCTCTCGCCAGAGGCGAGTCTGCGACCGCTGCGCTTCGGCTC
>JAMCWG010000133.1:7800-8221 GCA_023475235.1 Chloroflexota bacterium | reverse complement strand
GTGGTCCTCGAAGTGCGTTGGCTGTGTAGACGAATGCTTCGCCCCTACGACCGTCATGTCACACATCGCCTACAGTGAAAATGCCCTGGACCTACCCCGCGAGCTTGCCTGCCATGGACCAGTTGTCTTTGGACTCCTCGCGGAAGACGATCCAGGTCTGGTCGGCGGGGGCGTTGCCTAGCTCCACCATGGCCTTGGTGATGGCTTCGGCCAGCTTTTCCTTCTGCTCCCTGGTCCTTCCGGGAAACCACTCGATGCTGATGAAGGGCATGTGATTAGACCTCCTTTAGATTAAGACTGTTGAAACCATGTTAAGAATCCGGCAGCCCAGGGTTGGCAATCCAAACCTGGTGGCCGGGACCTCCGCCTATTCGCGTGTAGGGGCGATGGCGTCGGGCGGCTCAGTCCAGCGGATGATCCC
>JAMCWG010000133.1:6590-7790 GCA_023475235.1 Chloroflexota bacterium | reverse complement strand
GGACTGACACAAGGTACAGCCCCTACCCCCTTGCGTTTGTCGTTACGAGCCAGCCGGTAACGGAGGCAAAGCAATCTCACCCGCCGCGCGCAGGCATGAAGCATCCCGAATTTTGCAGCTGGGCCGGCAGAAGCCATAGGAGAATCAGGGGAGCCGCATTCCCAACGGATAACGGATGCACCGGGGGAGACCAGCCTCGACCCGAAGGCGGCGGCGTCAACCGCATTGCGAAGGGAGCACGATGAAACGGGCCATCCACCAATCACCGACGCCCCTCTGCCTCCAGCTTCCTGGCAATATCCTCTTTCAAGATGTTCTTCTGTACCTTCGAGGGGGGCGTGATCGGCAGGGCACTCACGATTTCCAGGCGCTCGGGGAGCTTGAAGGTAGCCAGGCCCTTCTTCTTCAGGAAGCGGACTATCTCGTGCAACGTGATCAACTCGCCGCGATTAGGCACGACGTAGGCGCAGACTCGCTCTCCCAGCCGCGGGTCGGGCATGCCGACGACGGCCGCGGCCATGATCTTGGGATGAGTGAACAGCAGCTCCTCGATCTCCCGGGGCATGATGGTCTCACCGCCGCGCTTGATGATGTCCTTCTTCCGCCCGACAATGTGGAGGTTGCCCCGCTCGTCCTGGAAGCACAGGTCGCCGGTGTAGAACCAGCCTTCGTCGTCGACGGAAGCACGGGTCTCCGCCGGGTCCTCGAAGTAGCCGCTGAACATGGTCGGGCCTCGGAAAGCGAGCTCGCCCTGCAGCCCCTGGGGCACGGGGCGGCGCTCGCCGTCCACGATCTTGAACTCGGAGCCCTCGCAGTGCGGGGTGCCGACGGTGACGCTGACCACCTCCGGCGGGTCGCCCAGAGCCGTGGTCGATATAGTGCCCTCCGTCATGCCATATTGGCTGATAATCTCGCATCCCAGAAGCGTCTTGGCCTGGTGGATGACCTCCTCCGGGCAGGGCCCGCCTCCGGTGATTATCACCCTCAAGGAGCTGGTATTAAACTCGTGCAATCGAGGGTAGTGGATCAACGAGACGATAAGGGCCGGCACGGTCAGGGCCTGAGTCACTTCCTCCTGTTGGATCAGACGCAGTGCGTCCGCCGTCTCGAAGCGGTCCATCAGGACCAGAGCAGCCCCGGCAGTCAGAGGGCCATAGAGCCCCTCGACCAGTCCGAAGACATGGGTTAGCGGGACAATTA
>JAMCWG010000133.1:0-6580 GCA_023475235.1 Chloroflexota bacterium | reverse complement strand
CAGGAACTTGCTCTCCGGCGTAACGCCCATGACCCTGGCCCAGTTGCTGGCGTGGCAAAGCAACTCGTTGTGAGTGCGAAGGACGCCTTTGGCGTGCCCGGTCGTGCCGCCGGTTATGACCAGGCAGGCCGTCTCGTCATGATGGGCCAATCCCTCCGGCACGGGGTCCGCGGGATCCTCCGCCAGCATCGCTCTAATGGAATGAGCCCCCGGCGGAACAGGATCGCCCACCACGAATACGTGGCGCAGCTCAGGCAGGTCCGGGCGCATCTCGTCGAGCATCGCCAGGTAATCAAAGCCTCCGAAGGAGGCCGGCACGACGTAGCCCACCGAATGGGAGAACTCGAGGATATGGGCCATCTCCTTGCGCCGGTAGAGAGGAATCGCCGGGAGCGTGATCACGCCGATCTTCGCCAGGGCATAGTGGGTGTAAACGAACTCGGGCATGTTGGGCATCTGCACGGTGACGATATCGCCGGGCTTCAGGCCGCGGTCAAGAAAGCCGCGGGCCAGTACCTCGGCCCGCCGTCGCATCTCGCCGTAGGTGATGCGCTGCTCGCCGTACGCCAGGGCCAGCTTGTCGGGGTGTGCGTCCACCGTGCGGTCCAGCGCCTCCGCCACGGTGACGCCACCCCAGTAACCCTTCGCCAGATATTCCCGGCCGAGCTCTTCTCTCTTGTTAGCCATTCTCTTCAGACACGGGTACCTTCCAAGATTTTGACGCGCACCCTTCAGACACGAAAGGCCCCCGCAGGGGCCTTTCGACTAGCTATCGTATCGGTCGCAACCCTATCCTGCACCCGGCTTATGGCGAGCTTTGATGTCTTCTACCACCGGCGCCGAGGTCGCCGCGGCAGCAGGCGTCCCGGAGTACCAGCCCGGCAGCTTCACGCCGTCGCCCACATTGTAGAGGTTTTCGATGGGGGTCTTCTGCGTCACGTCGTAGCCCGGCCAGGTGTGGAAAGCGGGCCAGTCTCCGTGAAAGCACTCGGCGGCCAGGATCTTGCCGTGCTTGTCAAACTTCTCGCCAATTATGTCCCGGAGGTCCTGAATGTTCATCTCGATCTCCTTCTTGAGATCGATCGGCCCCAGCGAATCGCTGAAGGCGCCGAAGGACTCCAGGTAGTGCATCCCCTGGGGGGCCAGCTCCGGACAGGTAAGCGTGGTCTGGAACATGAGACAGATCCGGCGCGTGTTCACGGGTATGAAGGCGCCCGGGTGCTCTATGAGCGGCCGGTCGCTGGCTATAAACATCCCCACCACCGGGCCTGGACGTATTTTCATATCCACGTCGGCCAGATAGCCCTTCTCGAAGTGCTCTCTGCCGACCAGCTCGATGGTCTTGCGGGGTCCGGCGTTGCTCACCACCGCCTTCGCCCCCACCTCTATCTGTCCGTCGGGCCGGTCTATCACCAGCCCGTTGGCTGCATAGTTGTCCACCTTGATGCGCTTGACGGTGGCATTGTTCATGACCGTCCCGCCGTTCTTGCGGACCACGTTCGCCAGGTTCTCGATCATGTTGATATTGCCACCCGAGCAGATGCCGAAGTCGCGGTATCCGCCGGTCTTCAGGAACTTGATGAAGGCCCCGGCGGGCACCTCGTAGCTATTGATGACCAGTACGGCGGCGATGAGGCCCTGCATGGCGCCATGGATATTCGGGTCCTGCGTGAACTGGCTTAGCCACTCCTTGCAGGAGATGGACATGGAGGGTTCTTCCCAGGTCATGGCCCGCTTCATGGCGTTCATGACTCGCTCGGCATCCCGTTCGTCCCTGGCGACGTGGTGAAGCAGCCAGCGCAGGCCGCCCTTGGGGGGCATCTGGTAGAGCTTGCCGTCTACAAAGTATCCAAGCTGGGGCTCGGGTCTCTTCACGGGGAAGTCCGCTCCGACGTCGGTGAAGACCTGCTCCAGGGGGCCGCTCTTCTCGATGCCGATAGCCCCGGTGCTTATCAGATAACCGTTCAGGTTGATGGTGGAGCACCGTCCGCCGAGAAGACGGAACCGCTCCGTAAGAAGCACCTTGTATCCGCTGTGGGCCAGGCGAGCGGCAGTGGAAAGCCCGCCGATCCCGGACCCAACCACGGCTACGTCGTACATTTCTTTAGCCACAATGCCCTCCAGGATAATGAACCCGCTCCTGCCGAGACGTGTCTTGCGCTGCACGCTTGGGCCGGGGGCGCTGGCAGGACCGGGAGTTGCTTGGCCACGACACGCCGCGCCGAGCGAAGGCGCGACTGTCCGGGGTAATTCTACGTTTGCGAAGCCTGCCTTGTCAAGGGCAATTGGACCCGCAACAAGGTCTCTTCCGTTTCACGGGGTTCCCTCATCCCAACCTTCTCCCACTGCGATGGGAGAAGGAGTTCTTGCATCGCCCGCCGAAGGGATGCACCCGCCGAAGCGATGCATTGACACTCCATCACTAAGGTGCTATCGTACGGGTAGCCCTCCGAGCTTCGAAGGGTCGAATGTGCCATGAGACTGGTCTTGGCACTGGCGGCTCTCGCAGTTATCGTTTTTCGCCTCCTGGCTAACTCTTCAGTCCTGCTCGATGGGATGAGCGTCCAAACGGAGGTGTGACAATGAAGTGGACCGCTGTACTCCTCGGGGTAGCGTTGGCCCTGTTATCCGGCTGGGCCTTACTGGCAACGGACTCACCCGGCGAAGCCACAACCGGAAGCACGGCCTATTTGCCCCTGATCGTGAAGCAGGGCTGGCTGGAGAACGTGACCATTGTCCAGCATGACGGCCACCAGGCCGTCTACTGGCCCAGCCCCCTTCCGGCATCACCGACACCTGGCTATTATTACCAGCCAACGCCCACGCCCGTAGCAGGAATTCCCATCTACCTGGAAGTGCAGAATCACACGGACCGCAACATCTACGGAGTCAGCGTGGAGTTCCGTGCGCTGGACGCTTCCGGCGTCCTCATTACCGACACCGTTACTCAGACTACGACCCTCCTGGACGTGCTGGCGCCGGGCCAGTCGTCACCGGTGGTCTTCAACATCCCCTCCTTCCCCGGAGGCTACACTGCGTTCCAATCGGCTGCCAAGGACTTCACGGTGCAGCCTGGCTGGAGCTATACGGACTGGGACGCCCAGGGAGGACTGGAGCTGGGCTGGGGATATCCGTGGTATCCTCAGCCCCCTCCTCCTTACCCCACGCCGACTCCAGCGGCGCCGGCGCCTCCCTATGTCTCGGGCTACGTCAGGAACAAGGGGACCAATACCGTGACGGGCGCTTACGCCGTCATAACCATCCGGGGTAACGACCAGGCGTCAGGCCTGGTGTTGGAAGCGATGAAGGTGCCTCTGAATCCCATCTATCCCGGCACTTACCAGACCTTCACCGCCTACTTCGGCCGCGACTATGGAAATCTCTTCGGAAGCGTGGAGGGGACCGCGGAGCGTCGCCTGGATATCCCGGGCATACTCAGCACGGGTTCATGGTAGAATATGCTGATAGAACAGAGCCAAAGGAGCTGCTTTGCCAGAGACTGAATCGACCGAGAACAGCCGGATAATCAACGAGAAGTGGTTCACTGAGACACCCCAGGGCAAGGCCCTTGCCGGGAGCCGGTGTCGCAAGTGCGGGCGGACTTACTTCCCCCGGAAGCGGGTCTGCGTGCAGTGCTTTGAGGACGGCCGGATGGAGGACGTGGCCCTGAGCCGCATGGGGAGGCTATACACGTTCACCGTGGCCGAGGCCGGCCCTCCCGGATTCACACTCCCCTATGCCTTCGGCTACGTCGACCTGCCGGAAGGGGTCAGGGTCTTCTCCCCCCTGGGCGGCGATTTCGCCAGGCTGGAGATCGGCGCCGAGATGGAGATGGCCATAGGCCCGATACGCCAGGACGATGGCGTGGACGTTATTGGCTACATATTCAAGCCGGTATAGAGCATCGCGGCACGAACTGGTGCGCCGCCATGCCGGGGGTTCGGGGGTGTCCCCCGAAATATCCTCCTGCACCGAGGGGCGATTGCCGCAAGAGCCGGCCGATCATGCACTAGAGACAGGCAGGAGAGAGGAACAACCATGCGAGAAGTAGCCGTAGTCGGTGTTGGCATGACCCTTTTCGGGAAGCACACCGAGACGATCAGAGAATTGGGTGAGGAAGCGGTCTGGGCGGCGCTCCAGGACGCCGGTATGAGCCCCAAAGACGTTCAGGTAGCCTACGCGGGCAATGCCCTGGGCCGCATCTCCGGCCAGGAGATGGTCTCCGGCCAGATGGTCTTGCGAGAGGTGGGGATCACCGGCATACCCATAACGCGCATCGAGGACGCCTGCGCCAGCGCATCCTTCGCATTCAGAGAGTCCTGGCTGGCGATCGCCTCGGGCCTGTATGACGTTGCCATGGCCGTCGGCTACGAGAAGATGACCGGTGCGACGACCGCTCAAATCATGGAGGCGCTGGCCGGGGCCAGCGACACGGAGCTGGAGGCCGACCTGGGCATAACCTTCCCGGGTGTCTTCGCCATGGTAGCCCGGCGGCACATGTACCAGTACGGCACCACCCGCGAGCAGATCGCCTACGTTTCGGTGAAGAACCATGATAACGGGGCGCTGAACCCCCGCTCTCAGTACCAGAAGCGGTTCAGCATCGAGGAGGTGCTGGCATCCCGGCCCATCGCCAGCCCGCTGAACCTGCTGGACTGCTGCCCCATAAGCGACGGCTGCGCTGCGGCGGTGCTCGTGGCCAAGGACCTGGCGCCTCGCTATACCCGCAAGCCGGTCTGGGTGGCGGCCTCCGGCCAGGCCAGCGGCTTCTTCGAGCCCGGGTCCGACGTCACGGTCCTGAAGCCGACCATCGCCGCCTCTCAGTCCGCCTACAAGCAAGCCGGCCTCGGGCCCGAGGACATCGACCTGGCCGAGGTCCACGACTGCTTTACTATCGCCGAGGTACTACACACCGAGGACCTGGGCTTCGCCCCCAAGGGCGAGGGCGGGCCCTTCATCATGGACGGCAATACGGCCATCGGCGGTCGCATCCCCATCAACACCAGCGGAGGCCTGCTCTCCAAGGGCCATCCGGTAGGAGCCACGGGCCTCGCCCAGATCGTGGAGATCGTGGAGCAGCTCCGGGGCCAGTCGGGCCATCGCCAGGTGCAGGGCGCCAGGGCCGGCCTCGCCATGTGCCTGGGAGGCTTCATGCACAGCGACGCCGGCGTCGTGGCCGTGCACATATTGAAGGCATAGCGGTGAGCGTCACTGGATGTTTAAGATAATCCTCACCTGCACTTTGTGACCGAGTGGGAGATCGAAAAAGAAGCGCCCGGCTATCAGTTAGAGGGGACAAGTAACCCAAAGCATGAGCCCGAAGCTGCCGAGGGTCACCGCCACACAACTGGTGAGAGCACTACACCGCGCTGGGTGGTACGACGACGAGCAGTCTGGCTCGCACTTGAGTTTGCGGCATCCAGATAGGACCGGCAAGGTGATCGTGCCGGTACACAGGGGAAAGATCCTGAAGCTGGGCACACTGGCAGGTATCATGGAGGATGCTGGACTGACACCGGATGAATTAAGGAGGCTATTATGAGGCGGTACACGCTACTGCTGATCCCTGACGCTGAGGAAGGCGGGTTTACGGTCCGAGTGCCGGCCCTTCCGGGCCTCACCACAGAAGGAGACACGCTGGAAGAATCGATCGCCAACGCGCGGGACGCCATTGCCCTTTGGATCAAGTCAGCCGAGAAGCACGGTGAGCCAATCCCTGACGAAGAGCTACCTCCTCAGACCATCACCATCGAAGTCGCTGCTTAGACAGAGTGTCATTCCAGCCGCTGCGGGAATGCAGGCCTGCCCCGCTCTCAAGCAAGAGGCTGCCTTTGGAGTATACCGCGTACATAGCGCCGTATCCTTATACCAGGGAATTGGCAGCCGCCGGCGGTATATCCTGGATGATGTTACCTGGGGCCTGGATTCCCGCTGCGGCGAGAATGACATGAGGCAAGAGCCGGCTGGATCTGCGCTTCGGCGTGAAGTGAGGCAGGCGCCGGCCCGTCCATGCGACGCCCTACGTCTCTTGTGCCCGGCCGCTCAGTTCGGCGGAGTGGTGTACCAGGATAGTCGGTACTCCACAAGCCCGGCGGGCCTGGAAAGGCCCGCCTATCCGGTATCGTAGGGGCGACGGCACCGCCTCGCCCGCTGGCCCGAAATAGCTGCCCGCCTATCCGGTGTTGTAGGGGCGATGGCACCGCCTCGCCCGCTGGCCCGAAATAGCTGCCCGCCTATCCGGTGTTGTAGGGGCGACGGCACCGCCTCGCCCGCTGGCCCGAAATAGCTGCCCGCCTATCCGGTATCGTAGGGGCGACGGCACCGCCTCGCCCGCTGGCCCGGAATAACGGTCCGCCTATCTGGTATCACAGGCCCTGGCCTGACCCAATCACAAATCACCCAATCACGAATCACCCAATCACGAATCCCCAATAACCACCCGCACGTCCACCGCAACGCACCCCTTCTCCAGCGCCAGCAGCGGGTTGATGTCCATCTCCTTGACCTGGGGCAGGCCTACCGCCAGTTGCGATAGCCTCAAGAGGGCATCCACCACCGCATCGATGTCGCGAGGCGCCTC
>JAMCWG010000024.1 GCA_023475235.1 Chloroflexota bacterium | reverse complement strand
AGGGGTTTCCCGTGCCGTGGTACTCTCGGCAGTGGAAGCTGCTTTGGCCTCTGCCTACAAGCGGAACTTTGGAACCAGTGCTAACCAGAACGTCGTGGTCAAGCTGAATCCTCAGACGGGCGAGGTCAAGGTCTTTCTCCAAAAGACGGTAGTTGACAGGGTAGAAGACGATCAGATCGAGATCTCTCTGGCGGAGGCGCGAAAGATCAAGCCCGATTCCGAATTGGGTGGGACGGTGGAGGTCGAGACAACCCCCCAGAACTTTGGCCGCATTGCTGCCCAGACCGCCAAGCAAGTCGTATTGCAACGCCTGCGCGAGGCAGAGCGGGACATGGTCTATAACGAGTTCGCCGAGCGGGAAGGCGACCTGATCAACTCGGTGGTACGGCGTGTGGATTCCAAGGGGGTGGTCTTCGACCTGGGCAAGGCCGAGGCCATTATGACGGTGAACGAGCAGGTGCCGACCGAACGCTATCGTCCGGGCCAGCGGATCAAAGTCTACGTGGTGGAGGTGCACAAGAGCACGAAGGGACCGCAGATAATGGTCTCTCGCACCCACCGCAACCTTCTGAAGCGATTGTTCGAGCTGGAAGTGCCGGAGATCTTCAATGGGGCCGTGGAAATCAAAGCCATTGCCCGTGAGCCCGGCTCGCGCTCTAAGGTGGCAGTGGCAGCACGGCAGGAGCGGGTTGATCCCGTGGGCTCCTGCGTAGGGCCGCGCGGCGTCCGCATCCAGAACGTGGTCAACGAGCTGGGCGGCGAAAAGATCGACGTGGTGCAGTGGAGCGGAGACCCCGCCGTGTTCGTGGCCAATGCCCTGAACCCGGCGCAGGTGCTGAGCGTGGAGGTGGACGAGGCCAATAAGACCGCCACGGTGATCGTGCCGGAACGGCAGCTTTCACTCGCCATAGGCAAGGAGGGCCAGAATGCCCGGCTGGCGGCGAGGCTGACCGGCTGGCGCATCGACATAAAGGCGGTGGCAACGCCCTCCAAGCCTCCGGCGGCGACCGGCGATAGCACCTCCGAGGCCCACGCTGCGACTGCCGAGGAGCAGTCCGAGACCGAGCATCGGGAACAGAATATTGCCAGCGCTTGAGACGGTGTGACCCGGGGAGGCTAGTGCCGATGAAGGGCCAAAGGCTGAAGCACGTCCCGATGCGGACGTGCGTTGGTTGCCGGCGGGAGCGGCCTAAGCGAGAACTTGTCAGGGTCGTTTGTGGCCCGACCGGGGTGGTCAGCACTGACCCAACAGGCAAGGCGGCTGGTAGGGGCGCTTACTTGTGCCCGGAGCAGGCCTGTTGGGAGTTGGCTTTGAAACGAAAGAATCTAGATCAAGCTTTGAAGACGACCTTGAGTGCTGAGGACTATGCTCGTCTTCGCTCCTACGCTGCTGCGTTTGCTCACTCGGGCCTGAATGGCCAGCAATAGGCCTGGGGAGAGGAGAGACTCATGAGTCCAAAATCAAGGCAAACATATAGACCTGCATCTGCTCGAAGATCTCGTCCAGCGCCTCGCGTCGCGGAGTCCCCCGCGGGGACGTCTGCTCCCGCACGGCCGGCGGCCGTTGCGCATCGTCCGGTCGAGCTTCCTTCGACGATGGTAGTCGGCGAGCTGGCGGAGAAGCTTGGTGTCGGCGTGCCAACGGTCATCAAAGAGCTGATGAAGAGCGGTGTGATGGCCACCGTCAATCAGACTATAGACTACGACACGGCAGCAGTCGTCGCCTCTGACCTGGGGTTTGAGCCAGAAGAAGAGGTCCGTGCCGTAGCGGAAGCGGTGACCGAGGCCGAAGCGACCGGTCCGTTGACGGCACGGCCTCCAGTGGTCACCATTATGGGTCACGTCGACCACGGCAAGACGAGCCTGCTGGACGCTATCCGCAAGACCAACGTCACCGAGCGCGAGGCAGGGGGCATCACCCAGCACATCGGCGCTTATCAAGTCGAGATTCACAACCAGAGGATCACATTCCTGGACACGCCCGGACACGAGGCGTTCACCGCGATGCGAGCGAGAGGGGCGCAGGTCACCGACATCGCCGTCCTGGTCGTCGCCGCGGATGACGGGGTGATGCCTCAGACCCTCGAGGCCATCGCCCACGCCAGGGCGGCCAACGTGCCTATCATCGTGGCCATCAACAAGATCGACCGGCCGGATGCCAATCCTGACCGTGTGAAGCAGCAATTGGCCGACGCCGGCCTGATCGTCGAGGAATGGGGCGGCGACGTGATCGCGGTCCCTGTGTCCGCAAAGACTAAAGTCGGCATCGAGACCTTGCTGGAGATGGTGCTGCTGGTGGCCGAGATTGCCGAGCTGAAGGCTGATGCCTCTGGCCGGGCCCGAGGCGTCGTCATCGAGGCACAGCTCGACAAGACCAGGGGGCCCCTGGCTACCGTCCTGGTGCAGAAGGGGACCCTCAAGGTTGGAGACAACCTGGTTGCGGGCCTGGTGCAGGGCAAGGTCCGTGCGATGTTCAACGACCGCGGCCGGCCACTGCGACGAGTGGAGCCGGCTACACCGGCCGTCGTGCTCGGGTTGGACGGCGTGCCCCAGGCCGGCGACATCTTCGAGGTGGTGGCCGACGACCGGGCTGCTCGATCTCTCGCTGCCGAGCGGAGCCGCGAGAGCCGAGAGGGCGCTGCCGGTCCGGCACGGACAGTCACGCTGGACGAGATCTTCGAGCAGATGCAGGCCGGCCAGGTTAAAGAGCTAAACATCGTCCTTAAGACGGATGTGCAGGGCTCGCTGGAGCCCATCGCCACCTCGCTGGAGCGGCTGTCCCGTGATGAGGTCAAGATAAACATCATTCACCAGGGCACCGGCAACATAACCGAGTCCGACGTATTGCTGGCCCAGGCTTCGAAGGGCATCATCGTGGGGTTCAATGTCCGCGTGGAGCCGGGCGCCAAGCGGGCCGCCGAAGCCGCCAAAGTAGACATCCGCCTCTACGAGGTCATCTACAACCTGGTGGAGGAAGTAGAGAAAGCGCTGACCGGCATGCTGGAGCCGAAGTACGTCGAAGTATTGCAGGGGCGTGCCGAGGTGCGACAGACCTTCCGCACCGGCAGAGGTGATGCGGCTGCCGGATGCATGGTCACGGACGGCGTGATCACGCGCGGGGCCCAGGGCCGCGTCTTGCGCGGCCAGCAGAAGGTCGGCGAGGGCCGGATCATCAGCCTGCGCCGTTTCAAGGATGACGTCCGGGAAGTGGCGGCGGGCTACGAGTGTGGAATAGTTGTCGAAGGGCTGCGTGAGTACCAGGTCGGCGATGTCATCGAGGCCTACGGCAAAGTGCTGCAGGCCGGCTCGGGCACCGGCGATGAGCTTGGCTAGTCGATGTCTGGTCGGCGGGTCGCTCGTATCAATGAGCTCATCCGGATGGAGCTCGCCCAGATCGTCTCGCGCGAGCTGAAGACTCCCTTGCCGGGAGTCGTGAGCATCACCGAGGTGGCGACCAGTCCGGACCTCCGGCACGCTCAAGTATTCGTAAGCATCATGGGAGATGAGGAGGCGCGCAAGGCTTCATTTGCGAGCCTGCAAAGGGCTACGGGCTTCTTGCGGCACATGTTGGCGGAAAGGCTTTCCCTGCGCTATACTCCTGAACTAACGATCCATCTCGATGATTCTTTGGAGCGCGGGGCACGAATCCTGGGTCTACTGCGGGACATTGAGAAGCAGGACACCAGTTCGAGCCAGAATGCGCCGCCGGAAAGGCCGTAAATGGATATCAGGACGCTCACACTAGGGGCCCGCCGGCCCCTTCTTCTCAGCCATTGCCAGCCGGACGGCGATGCCGTTGGCTCGATCCTGGGGCTGGGGCACGCCCTGCGTGCTGCTGGCCAGTGTCCTATCTCGGCCCTGCCTGAGCCTGTGCCGGAAAGCCTGGCGTTCTTGCCCGGCGCGACAGATATCCGCTCCTCCCTCGTCGGCCTGCCGGATGGGGTCGATCTCATCTTCGTCCTGGACTGTGGCCGCCTCGACCGCCTGAAGCAGTTGTACGACGAGCACCAGGGCCTCTTCGCTCGCCTGCCGGTAATCAACATCGATCATCACCTGGGCAATCCCAGCTTCGGGACCGCCAATCTGGTGGACACCAGTTGGGCGGCCGTAGCGGAAGAGCTGTACTTTCTGATAACCGATCTGGGCCTTCCTCTGATAGCGCCGGCCGCGAGCTGCCTCCTGGCCGGCATAATCACCGATACCCAGTCGTTCCGGACGCCCAATACCACGAGCCGTACCCTGCAGGCAGCGGCGGGCCTGGTGGAGGCCGGAGCGCCGCTGGCCGAGGTTACCTCGGCCCTGCACAGGACGGCCTCTCCTTCCAGCCTGCGGCTGTGGGGGCTGGCGCTCAGCACGCTTCAGTCCCGCGATGGCCTGCTCTGGGCCTCCGTGTCGCAGTCGATGCTGGTCACCTGCAGCGCAACATCTGTCGAGGCCGACGGGCTGATCGACCTGCTCTGTATGGTGCGGGATACGGCCGGGGTCCTGCTTTTCCGCGAGGAGGGAAATGGCACGGTACGGGTGAGCCTGCGGTCGTTGGACGACCGGCTCAACGTTGCGGAGATTGCGGCTCGCTTTGGGGGCGGTGGCCACGCGAGGGCCGCCGGGTGTCACGTGAACGCGGGCCTTCTGGAAGCTCAGGCGCAGGTGCTCGGCTATACGATGCGGGCACTCCGAGGCGCGCCGGTCTGAGAGGGGCGACGGGCGGTGAGCGGTGCAGTGCATTTTCAACCTCTACAAGCCTTTGGGCGTGACTTCCCACCGTGTCGTAGCTGCTATCCGGCGGGCTTCTCACGAGAGGAGAGTAGGCCACGCGGGCACGCTGGACCCCGGGGCTGAGGGCGTCCTGCTGGTGTGCGTGGGAGCTGCGACGCGCGTGGTCGAGTACCTGATGCAGGGCATAAAGACATATTGTGCCGAAATATGCCTGGGGGTGTCGACGGACACCTACGATGGCGAGGGACGGGTCACCCGGATTGCGCCGGTGGAGGGCATCGGGCTGGCCCAGGCGGAGGCCGCCCTGGCCACGCTGGTGGGCGAGATCGACCAGATACCGCCGAGCTACTCGGCCATAAAGAAAGACGGCGTGCCGCTGTACCGCCTTGCACGCCAGGGGCAGAGGGTCGAGGCGCCCCCGCGCAGAGTCCGCGTTTACGAGGCCCGCTTGGTGGCCTTTCACTCGCCGCTGGTCCGTGTCGAGTTTCGCTGCAGCGCGGGTACCTACATCCGGTCGCTGGCCCACGACCTGGGCCAACGTCTGGGATGTGGGGCGCACCTCAGCCATCTGGTGCGCGTGGCCAGCGGACGCTTTTCAATTGAAGAAGCGGTCGATGTGCCTGTGCTGGTCGATGCACTCGAAGGCGGTTACTGGCAGGAATTTGCCTATGCCACCGACGAGGCCCTCCTGGATATGGACGCCCTCTTGCTGGGCGAAGAGCACGAGCGAATCTTTCGGAATGGGGGTAACTGGGCGGCCATTTGGGGCGGCAATGCTGCGGCGATCGGCAAGGTTGCTCGCAGCTATTCGTCCGCCGGCGAAGCGATCGGCATCGCCGAGCTGCGAGACGGCCGCTGGTGGCCTCGCAAGGTGTTTGCCTGATGAATATCGAAGACTTCCAGAGCCATCTACATCTATGTCTCAATCGGCCTACGGTGCTCACCATCGGCGTTTTCGACGGCGTCCACCTGGGCCATCAGCACCTGATACGGCGCGTTCACGAGCGAGCGCGCGAGCTGGGCTATCTGGCCGGCGTGGTAACGCTGTACCCCCACCCTCAGCAGATTATCGCCCCCGATTTCCAGGTTGCCTACCTGACAACATTGGAGGAACGCCTGTACCTGCTGCGCAGACAGGGCGTGGACTGGGTGGCCGTCCTGCGCTTCGATACACAGGTGGCGCAAGCCTCTGCGGCGCAATTCGTGCGGATGTTGAAAAGCTGCCTGCAGTTCCGAGAGCTGTGGGTCGGCCCCGACTTCGCCCTGGGCAAGGGACGCGAGGGCGACCTTGCCAGGTTGCGCCATCTGGGTGGGACGGAAGGCTTCACGGTGCACGTGGTCGCGCCCTTCACGGTAGACGACGAGGTAGTGAACTCGACGCGTGTCCGACAGGCGCTGACGGCCGGCAGCGTGCAGGATGCGGCGAAGCTGCTGGGCCGGCCGGTCACACTGATCGGCAGGGTGGTGGCGGGCGCTCAACGCGGCCGGCAACTTGGCTTTCCCACGGCTAACCTTGAGGTGGACGAGCAACTGCTGGTGCCGGCCAACGGAGTGTACGTCGCCTACGCCTGCTGGAACAACCGGTGCTGCCCTGCCCTCGTCAACATCGGCCACCGGCCAACCTTCGACGACGGGCCCCGCAGCATTGAGGCCTACCTGCTGCAGGGGTGCGAAGACCTTTACGGCAAGCAGATCACCTTGGAGTTCCGGGAGCGCCTGCGGAGCGAGGTGCGGTTCCCCGGCCCCGAAGCGCTGGCCGCCCAGATCACCGAGGACGTGCGACGCGCGAAGAGCCTGTTGAAGATTGAGTAGCGAGGATCGCGGAAATGGAGACCACTAAGAAGACCGCCTGGCTCGACGATGGACTTCTCCGTCGCGGTGTAGCCGAGATAATCGTTGAAGAGGAATTCATCGCCAAGCTGGAGTCGGGCCGGTCGCTGCGCTTGAAGGAAGGCTTCGACCCCAGCTCGCCCGATATCCACCTCGGCCACGCCGTTGGACTGCGGAAGCTGCGCCAGCTCCAGGAGCTGGGCCACAAGGTGATCCTCATAGTAGGCGATTGGACCGCCCAGATCGGCGATCCCAGCGGCGTATCTACCACCCGGCGCATGCTCTCGCCGGACGAGGTCCAGACCAACGCGAAGACCTACATGGACCAGTTCTTCCGCATTGTGGACCGTGGTCGCACCGAGGTGATGTGGCAAAGCGAGTGGTTCGGCAAGTTCAACCTGGCCGATGTCGTTCGACTGACCAGCCGGTTCACCGTAGCCCAGATGCTGGCGCGGGAGGACTTCGCCAAGCGGTTCGAGGCCAATAGCCCGATCTCTGTGACCGAGCTGCTGTATCCGATGATGCAGGCCTACGACTCGGTGGCCATCGGGTCCGATGTGGAATTCGGCGGCACGGACCAGAAGTTCAACTGCCTGGTGGGCCGCGAGCTGCAGCGGATGGTGGGCCAGGATCCCCAAGATGTCTTCCTCACGCCGCTACTGGTGGGCACGGATGGCACCTTGAAGATGAGCAAGAGCCTGGGCAACTACATCGGCATCACTGAGCCGCCCGATCAGATGTACGGCAAGGTGATGTCCCTGCCCGATGCGCTGATGCTCGATTACTTCGAGCTGGTCACCGACGTGCCCAATGCGGAGATCGCCCAGTTTCGGGCCGACATAGAGGCCCAGCGCGTCAACCCCCGCGATGTGAAGATGCGCCTGGCGAGGGAGATCGTGGCCCAGTTCCATAGCGCTGAGGCAGCCGCGGCCGCCGAACAGGAGTTCAGGCGGGTGTTCCAGCGGCGAGAGAAGCCCACAGACCTGTCGACGTTCACCATCTCCCGGGCGGGCGGGCGAGCCCCTGCCCTGAGCGAGGTTATGGTGGCCGCAGGGCTCGCCGCCAGCCGCAGCGACGCGCGCCGGCTGATGGCGCAGGGCGCGGTGCGCCTGGATGACGAGAAGATCGACGGCGAGGCTGCACTGGAGAAGGCGACCGATGGCGCCGTCCTGCGGGTGGGACGCCGTCGCTTCGTGCGCCTGGAGTGGGAGAAGTAACGGGCCGCGTCGGGGCATCCTGGCAACGGCGCCTGGTCGGTCTGTCCCTACTGGCCGTGCGGGGTACGCATCTCATGCGCCCGGCGGCGTTCCTGTAGTTCCTCTACCACCGATGGGGGCACCCATACATCTCCGGGCGGGGTGCTCATAGCTCCCCGGCCGTGGAAGTCGGTGCCGCCGGTGGTGATAATCCCAAATCGCGCCGCGGTGGCCAGCAGTCGCTCGGTGACCTCGGCGGTGTAGCCGGGATAACGCGCCTCCAGCCCCACCAGCCCCGCGTGCACCAGGGGCGGCAGCATCTCCTCAAGGTCGAGGGGCTCGCCGAGGGCCTCTCCCGGCCCGATTATCACCGGATGAGCGAGCACCGGCAGGCCACCGGCCGCCCTGAGGAGCTGAATTACCTCGATCGGAGTTAGCTTGTAACGCTCCACGTAAGCGGGCCCGTTGCGGTTCAAGTAAAGGTCGAA
>JAMCWG010000086.1 GCA_023475235.1 Chloroflexota bacterium | reverse complement strand
GCAGCCAGCGAGAGGCGCTGCTGGCCATCGGGGCCACGCGCTGGGAGACCGTCCAGCAGGCGGTGCTCCCCTACGCCCGCTCCGGCATTCTGGGGGCCATCATGCTGGGGCTTGGACGCGCCCTGGGCGAGACCATGGCCGTGACGATGGTCATCGGCAACCGGCCCGAGATCTCCGCCTCCCTCTTCGCACCCTCATACACAATGGCCAGCGTCATCGCCAACGAGTTCACCGAGGCTACCTACAATCTGTACCTGGGTGCCCTGATCGAGATAGGTATCGTGCTCTTTCTCGTGACTCTGCTGATGAACGCCCTCGCCCGGCTCCTGATCTGGCGGACAAGCATAGCTCCGACACGCGGCGCCCGGCTGCTGGTATGGCGGGTAGACACAGGGTCCGCGGGAGGCGCCTGATGCTGAATCCCAGGGGCCTCAGCTACCAGCGACGCCGGGCCGCGGACGCGTTTATGACGGGGCTGGCGTTCCTGGCCGCCGCGGCCGCCATCGGCGTTCTGGTGGTCGTGCTGGCATACATAGTGGTGCAGGGCGCCACCGCCCTTTCGCCCGCCTTCTTCACCCAGGTGCCGAAGCCGGTGGGCGAGCCGGGTGGCGGGATGGCCAACGCCATCGTGGGAACGCTCTACCTGGTGGCGCTTGCCTGCGTCATCGGCCTGCCCATCGGCATCGGCGCCGGGATATACCTGGCCGAGTACGGCAGGCAGGGCCGGCTCGCTTCGCTGGTGCGGTTCGTGACCGACGTGCTGACCGGCGTCCCCTCCATCGTCATCGGCATATTCGCGTACACAATCATCGTGCTGACGATGCGCGGCTTCTCGGCCCTGGCGGGGAGCGTTGCACTGGCGATAATTATGATCCCTATCGTCACCAAGGCTGCAGAGGAGATCATCCGCCTGGTGCCCAACGATGTGCGGGAAGCATCGCTGGCCGTCGGAGCGACCCGCTCCCAGACCATCATCCGGGTGGTGTTGCCCTCGGCCGGGGGAGGCATCCTAACGGGGGTGATGCTGGCCATCGCCCGGGCGGCCGGCGAGACGGCGCCCCTCCTGTTCACCGCCTTCGGCAATCGTTTCTGGAATCTGGACCCAACCAAGCCCATCGCGGCAATGCCGCTGCAGATCTTCAATTACGCCATTTCCCCCTACGAGGACTGGCACGCCCAGGCCTGGGCAGGAGCCCTGGTGCTGGTCGCGCTGGTACTGATAACCAGCGTGACCGCTCGCTTCTTCGCCCGAAGGACACATAATGTGTGAGGTGAGCATTGAGTGCGCTTGAGACCGCAACCCCAACTGTCTCGGAACGAGGACCATCGGCGGCCCTGGAGCAGGCCGGCCGGGTGGAGACCGTTAAGCTCTCCGCCTGGTACGGCGACCGCCAGGCGGTCCGCGACATGTCGCTGACGATCCAGCCCAACCGCGTCACGGCGGTGATCGGGCCGTCCGGCTGCGGAAAATCGACCTTCATCCGCTGCCTCAACCGGATGCACGAGGTGACGCCCGGCGCCGGGGTCGCCGGCAAGGTGCTCCTGGACGGGCAGGACATCTACGCTCCCGGCGTTGATCCGGTGTCCGTGCGCCGCACCATCGGGATGGTGTTCCAGCGTCCGGTGGTGTTTCCCACCATGTCCATATTCGAGAACGTGGCCATCGGCCTGCGCGTCAACGGCCTCGCCAGCCGACGCCGGTTGCCCGAGATCGTAGAGCGGAGCCTGGCCCAGGCGGCGCTCTGGGACGAGGTCAAGGACAAGCTGACGGAGCCGGGCACCGCCCTTTCCGGCGGACAACAGCAGCGGCTGTGCATCGCCCGCGCCCTGGCCGTGCAGCCGGAGGTACTGCTGCTGGACGAACCGGCGTCAGCCCTGGACCCGCAGGCCACTCTACGCATCGAAGAGCTATTGCAGCAACTGAAGGAGCGGTATACTGTAGCCATCGTGACTCACAATATGCAGCAGGCGGCGCGGGTATCGGACTACACGGCCTTTATGCTGGCCGGCGCCGACCGGGTGGGCGAGTTGATAGAATACGGCGAGACCCGGGAGGTGTTCACCAATCCGAAGGACCGGCGGACGGAAGGATATCTCACCGGACGGTTTGGCTAGAGGGGGAGGAAATGCGTATCAGGTCGACCTACGAGAATGAGCTGCAGCAGATACAGGACCAGATGCTGGTGATGGCCAGCATGGTCGATCGGCAGATCGACAGGTCGATACAGGCACTGAAAAACCGCGATCTGGATGAGTCGCGGCGCATCGTCGCCGACGATCTGCAGATCAACAAGATACGGTTCGACATCGAGGAGCTTTGCATCCAGATAATCGCCACCCAGCAGCCCATGGCGTCGGACCTGCGCGCCATCGTGGCCGTCCTCAACATCATCACCGACCTGGAGCGGATGGGCGACCATGCCGAGGGCATCGCCAAGATCAGCCTGATGATCGGCGACGAGCCGCTGCTGAAGCCGCTCATCGACGTGCCGCGGATGGCGGACAAGGCCAGGGATATGCTGCGCCGCACCATGGACGCCTTCGTGGAGCGTGACGCCGAGGCTGCCAAGCGCATCGCCGAGGAAGACGACCAGGTCGACGCCCTCTACGACCAGGTGTACCGCGAGCTGCTGACGTTCATGCTTTCCGAGCCCAGCAACATCACCCGCGCCACCTACCTGCTCTGGGTCGCCCACAACCTGGAGCGCATCGCCGACCGGGTGACCAACATCTGCGAGCGGATCGTCTTCCTGGTCACCGGCCGTATGCAAGAGATGAACGTCTCGAAGTACTAGAGCTGTAACATCAGGGCCTGCCGTCTGTTCCGGCAGGCCCTGATGTTATACCTGCGGCGCTATCCGGCGTTGGCTGGCTCAGAACGGCCGCATAAACGGATGCATATGCATGAAGATGAATCCGCCACCTGGTTGCGACCAGGCGTCGATCTTGGCAAGAAGCAGGAATGCCAGCAGGATGATAAGAGCTATTATGTAGAATTTCATGTCAGTCCCCCGGTTTGCCGAGCCCGGCTACGCCCATCCGGGCGAATTGCTCACGGGCCTCGGCGCTGAAAGTGAACGGCTGTTCGCAGTCGGTACGTGTAGACGTTTTCCACTGGCACCTCATAGGCAACCTCTTCCATCTAGTGATAATCTAGGGGCGGTTAGGTCACCTGAGTCCAGTAGGTTATGGGTCGAACCGGAGAGAGATCTAATCTCCCGCTAGCAACGTTATTATATCGCATATTGGGCCCTGGAATACACAATGATGCAGTGATCTCAGTTTGACAGCCCCCGCGCTCTCCCCGTATACTGTACCCATTCCGCATTCAGGAGCAGCCTTTGTTTCGCCAGATAATGATGTTGCCGGCGCGATGCCTGGCCTGCGGTGCCTGCGAGCTCGCCTGCGCCCTGCAATGGCAGTCCAGCCGCGGGACCGCGATCGCCCACGGACGGCTGCGGGTGCGGCTGGCGGCAGGGCAACCCCTGCCCCTTCTCTGCCGCCACTGCCGGACCGCTCCCTGCGTCGACGCGTGCCCCGCCGGCGCCATGCAGCGGGACGGAGGCCGCGTCTTCGTCGACACCGAGCGCTGCGTGGGATGCTGGTCGTGCGTGATGGTCTGCCCGACCTGCCAGGTGATGCCGCGCTCCGCGCTTGAGGAGGATGCCCCCGGGCCCGCGTCGCCGAGAGGATTCGCCTTCAAGTGCGATGGCTGCCCCGATGAGCTGGCGCCCCCCTGTGTTGCCGCCTGTCCCACCGGCGCGCTGCTGGCCTATGACCAGCGCCAGCTCGCCGCTCTTCTCGGGGAGCGCCGCCGCTCCTTCGCGGCCCGGATACTCTCTGCCCAGGCTCCCGATACCGCCTCGAACTACGAATAGAGGAAACGAGATTATGTCGACTAACGCCGGCTCGGAGTACGAGCAGCTACGCCTGCGCTGCGGCTTCGGGCGACTGGGCCTCTGCTGCACCGACTGCCTGCGGGGCCCCTGCCGGCTGAGCCCGTTCGAGGATGAGCCCGGCCGCGGGGCCTGCGGCCGGGATATCGACACGCTGGTTGCCCATCAGGCGGCGCGGGTGATGGTGGATGGCCTGGCCGCCTTGCTAGCCGAGCGTCCGGACGGTGGGGCAACGGAGGGGATGGACCGATAGGTGGTAGAATTGGTGGCAGCGCTGGCCAGGACCGGAGAAGGGGACGACTGGCAGGTGATGCTCAGCCAGGTGAGAGAGACGGCGGGCCGGTTGGTGAGATCGATCGGCCCCAGCGAAGAGCCGGGCGGATTGGAGCGCGACGCCGGCATGAAATCTGCCATCACTTTCTGCGCACCGCGGAGCGCAGGCATAGGCCCTGAGGATACGCTCCCTTCCGTCGAGGCCGTGGCCGAGGCAATGCGCGGCCACAGGGTCGCGGGCCTGGCGGTGCTATGGGATTCCGATCTCTGTCCGGAAGAGACTGCGGCCCTGACCCAGGCACTGGTCTGCTCCAGGATGTTGTGCTTCAGCGCCCGTCATAGCCGCCCGATAGGGGCCATCGTCGCCTTGTCTCAAGCGATACGCGACGCCCTCCGGGGCGAACGGCTGCCCCTGGTGGCCGCTTTCCCCCGGCTGTCCAGTCCCGCCATCGCCGCCGTCGCGCTGGGTCTGGCGGCACAGGGAGTGGCTGCCCACACCGGCGCGTCGCTGCCCGTCGGCGGCAGCGCTGCGGTAATGGGCTGGCTGGCCTCGCCTCCTCGCTACTCCGGCATCGCGCCGTTGTTCACGGCGACTGAGCCTCCCTCGCCGCGGCAGATGGTGGCCAGGCTCATCGCGTGGCTGGAGCGGCCGTGATCGAGTATGTGATCGTCGGGAACGGCATCGCCGGGGTGCGTGCCGCCGAGGCCATCCGCGCCCGCGATCTCACATCCCCCATCACTATCGTCTGTGATGAGCGGGGCCCTGCCTACTCGCGGGTGCTGCTCCCCCATGTCCTGAGCGGCGAGATGCCGGAGGCGCGGCTGACCATTCGCGAGGAAGCCTGGTACGCGACCCAGCGGGTCCGCCTGCTGGACGGCGACGCAGCTGTCGGCCTGCGCCCCGAGGAAAGACGCATTACCCTGGCCAGCGGACGCGAGCTATCTTACGATCGCCTTCTGGCGGCCACCGGCGGCTCGCCGGCCTTCCCACCCATCAGAGGACTGCGGACGGGCCAGGTCTTCGGCTTCCGCAGCGTGGCCGACGTGCGCGGCATTATGGAGGCGAAGGACGCCCGCCGCGCCGTGGTGGTCGGCGCTGGTCCCATCGGACTTCTGGCCGCCGAGGCCCTCTTGAGGCGCGGGCTGGGGGTCACGGTGGTGGAGATGCTTCCCCAGGTGCTGCCGCAGATGCTGGATGCCACCGGGGCCGCGATGATAGAGGCGGCCGCACGCCGGCACGGCCTGAAGGCCATCACCGACGCACGGGTGGCCGAAGTCCTCAGCCGTGCCGGCCGGGTATCGTCTGTGGGCCTCGGCGACGGACGGCAATTGGACTGCGACATATTGCTCGTGGCTACGGGTGTGGTCTCGAACCTGCAGTGGCTGCGGGAGACCGGGATGCAGATGGGCCGGGGCATCGTGGTCGACGACCATATGCGCACCAGCCTGCCCGATATATGGGCAGCCGGCGATGTCTGCGAGACGACCGACGTGGTGAGCGCCCGCCAGGTGGTCAACGCTCTGTGGCCGGGTGCCTGCGAGCAGGGTCGCGTCGCCGCCCTCGATATGGTCGGCCTGCCGGCCCGCTACGACGGGTCGGTAGCCATGAACTCGGCGACCTTCTTCGGCATACCCTGCATCGGCATCGGGCAGACCTCTGGAGAAGACACGCTGGTGGACGAGAGGCGGGAGGCCGGCATCTATCGCAGGGCATTCTTCCAGGACGAGCGGCTAGTCGGCGTGGTGCTAGCGGGCGATGTGCGCAATGCCGGCGTGTATCTGTCGCTGATGCGCCGGCGCGTGCCGGCCAGGCTAACGGCCGCTGATTTCTGGTCGCTGGACTACAGCTCCGCCCTGCATCTGGGCCAGGGCGACGCCTATCTGCTGCTGGGCACGAGGGGCGTGCCCGGTCCCAGGGCATAAGCTCAATAATTCTTAAGTTTCGGTTACGGGAGAGCGACGGTATGAAGGTACTCGTGGAGAAGTGCACCGGCTGCCTGAAGTGTATCGATTATTGCTCCGTGGGCGCGCTGTCGAAGGTGCCCGGCAAGCGGCTGGCGGTCGTCGACGAGGATGAGTGCGTGGAGTGCGGCATCTGCAAGCGCTCCGGCGCATGCCTCACCGACGCGCTGTTCCAGCCCGAGATGGAATGGCCGCGGCGGCTCCGCGCCGAGTTCAGCGACCCGACGGTCACTCATCCCAGCACCGGCGTCGGCGGCCGGGGCACCGAAGAGATGAAGACTAACGACGTCACCGGACGCTACCCCCGCGGGCACGTCGGGATGGCTGTGGAAATGGGCCGGCCCGGCGTCGGGGCCCGGTTCTACGATTTGGAAAAGGTGCAAATGGCTCTGGCCAGGCTAGGCGTCCATTTCGAGCAGGCCAACCCGGTCACGGCCCTGGTGGAGGATCCCAAGACGGGCAAGCTGCGGAAGGATGTGCTCAACGAGAAGGTGCTGTCGGCCATCATCGAGTTCGGCACCACTCCCGACAAAGTGCCGGCCGTCCTGGAGACCCTGCGGCGCGTCGCCCAGGAGATCGACACGGTCTTCAGCCTCGATATGTGCTCGCTGATCGAGCCTGACGGCAGCGTGCCGGTGCGAGATATCGCCCTGAAAGCTGGAGCGACGCTGCGCCCCAACGGCAAGAACAACCTGGGAATGGGTAGACCCGCCTTCCAATTCTTCAAGGAGGACGCGCAATGACTCACTCCAACCACCGCCGCGGCAGCGTAGACAGCCTTTCCCACGATTTCGTAGTCATGATGATGGCCGCCAAGGGTGTGAACGACGAGGGCGCCGGGCCGAAGATTCAGCGCTTCATCGAGCTGGCCCTTTCGAACGGCGCCGTTAACTGCGCGGTAGGCAAGGCCGGCAATATGCACACCGCCTCTCCCGAGGCCATCCTGGACACCGCACCCAGCGGCATCGGCGGCATGGCCGCCTTCGATAGCGCCGAGAAGCTGGCCAATATGCTGACCGCCCTCACCAAAGCCGATCTGGGGATCTCGGTCATCGTCAGCGGCCTGTTCGATATGGTGGACGACTGCTGCTCCAGGGCCGGCATCAAGCGACACACCATCGAGTACTCCCTGGGCATCTGGGGCAAGACCAGCAAGCTGCCGGACGAGAAGCTGCTGGAGGTCAGCACGATGTGCGGCCACGCGATGGTCTCCCCGAAGCTGGTCCAACGAATGGTCAAGGATATCCAGCGGGGCGTGCACACCATCCCCGAGGCCGCCATCGAGCTGGCCAAGCCGTGCACTTGCGGCATCTTCAATCCCAAGCGGGCGGAGGAGTTACTGCAGGCGATGGTGGCCTCCTCAGCAGAGGTCACCGCCCAGAACCTCATCTCCATCGACGCCAGCAAGTGCGACAAGTGCTACGCCTGCGAGGCCGCCTGCCTGGAGGCCCACCCCGACCACAACAAGCCCCTGTGCATCGTCGACGCCTCCCTGGGCCCCGGCGTCTCCCTCCACTGCCTGCACTGCGGCAACGCCGCCTGCCTCAAGGCCTGCCCCACCGGCAACATCTACCGGGAGGAGCGCTTCGGGGTGGTGGCCATGCACGGCAACTTGTGCATCGGCTGCAAGCAGTGCGTGATGGCCTGTCCCTTCGGGATGATCGTCTGGGACCAGGCCAAGGGGGTATCCACCAAGTGCGATATGTGCCTGGACCGGCTGTACCAGGGCCAGGCCCCGGCCTGTGTGGAGGGCTGTCCCACAGGATCGCTGAGCGTGCCGGACACGATGGGTGTGGCCCAGAAGCAACGGCAACTGGCCCTGGCGACGACGATGGCCACCTGGGACCGCTCAGCGGAAGTGCCGACCTATGACTACCAGGCCGGCGAGGTGCGGCTGGATGCCGAGACGGCGGCCAGGGTGCAGGCGGCGGTGGAGCAGGCCAAGCGGGCCGGCGCCGGAAAGAGCGACGGCGGGCGATAAGCGAGACTTCTTCATCCCGGCGCGGGTTCTCAACCCGTGATGCACATTAACAGTTAAAGAATGTTGAATTGCTCGGAAGGTACCGAGATCGAGTAAGCTGATCTTGAAAGGAGGTCAGCTATGAC
>JAMCWG010000057.1 GCA_023475235.1 Chloroflexota bacterium | reverse complement strand
GACGGCAGCGAGTGGAACGCAGAGGTTGCCAGGTGGAACCTGGACCGGCTGCTCACCCACCCGAAATCGCTCTCTCGGGCCGTCCTGGGGGCCATCAAGTCGGTCGACGTCGTGGACGCTAGCACCATCAAGGTGAATCTCAGTTCACCGGATGCCGCGCTGCCTGTGCTGCTGACGAGAGGGGCGGCCACCGGCTCCGCCATGATCTCGAAGGCGGCCGTCGAGAAGCTGGGCGACGATGGTTTCGCGGCCAAGGGAGTGGGCACCGGCCCGATGGAGCTGGTCCTGTGGCGGCGGGACGACCAGCTCGTCCTCAAGAAGTGGGATGGTTACTGGGAGAAAGGGGCCGACGGAAAGACGCTGCCGTACCTGGACGGCTACATAGAACGCTACGTCGCCGATCCGGCAGCGGCGCTGGTGGAAGTGAAAACCGGCAACGCCCATCTCATCGACAACGTCAGGGCCGAGGATGTGGCCGGGGTGAAGGCTGACCCGAAGCTGGTGTACTGGGAGCTGGGCTGGGCCGGACCGGCTTACTTCTTCGCCGGTCTCGACGCAACCAAAGGTCCCTTCCAGAATCCCAAGCTGCGGCAAGCCGCCCTGTACGCCGTCGACCGCGAGGCTCTGGCAAAGGCGCTCGGCCAGGGACTGGCCAGGCCGGACTACTACCCGTTCTGGCAGCCGGCCCTCCTGGGCTACGATGAGGCGCTGCCCAGCTACAAGTACGACCTCGCCAAAGCGAAGCAGTTGGTGAGCGAATCCGGCTACAATAACAGTGTGGAAATCACAATGTCCACCATTGCCGGGCAGCCGGAGCAGCGCATCGGTGAGCTGGTACAGGAAATGTGGGGCCGCGCCGGGATGCGGGTCAGGCTCGACGCTATGGAGGGCCTGGCCTTCTATACCAGGGCGGCGACGGGTAGCTTCGATGCCGGCTTCATCCGCGAACCGACCCTGGCAGTGGACCCCGACCTCCTCGCCGAGCGGATGACCAAAGGCAGCGTCGCGAATGTCTTCAACTACAACAATCCTGCGCTGGACAGTTGTATGATGGAGGGGCGGGGCGAGTACGACGCGGCGAAGCGGAGCGAAATCTACAAGCGTTGTCAGCGCGTCATCTACGAAGATGCGACCATCAGCAGCGGGTATCGAATACCGGAGAACAGGGTATTCAGCAAGGCGATGAAGGGCCTGAGCCTGCAATTCCTGTCCGACGACCTGAGAGGGGTGTGGCTGGAGGACCGATAGCTGCTTATTGCCTTTGGTTGATGCACGGTTGGCCATCGATGGTGACGGACGATGTTAAAGAAATCTCACAAGGAGGAGAGATGAAGTCCATGATCTGGAAGCTCACACTGTTTCTGGCGTGTCTGTCGTTATTTGTGGCGTGTGTGCCGGCTGCCCCCACTGCGGCACCGGCAGCACCTACCGCTGCTCCGGCTGTTCCTACTAAACCGGTCGCCGCGCCTACCGCTGCTCCTACGGCCCCTCCTGCAGCAGCCTCGCCCACACTTTCGGCGAAGATCAAGCGAGGAGGAGCGCTGCGGGTCGGCAACAGCGCGACCTACGACCGGCTCGATCCTCAGCTCAGTCAGGTGGTGACCCAGGCCGGCATGCGGATGATGTTCGATGCGCTCCTGACCTATGAGCTAAATCCCAAGAGCAAGCTGTTCGAGGTCGGGCCGGACCTGGTGGAGAAGTGGGAGCAGCCGGACGCCAAGACGATCGTGCTGAAGGTCCGGCAGGGAGTGAAGTTCCAGGACGGCTCCCCCCTCAACGCCGAGGCTGTCAAGTTCAACATCGACCGGATGAGGAACAACCCGAAGTCCTTCGCCAAGTCCTCGGTAACGGCGGTGGACAGCGTTCAGGTGGTCGATGCCAGCACGGTCAAGGTAAGCCTGAAGGTCCCCTCCGCCTCTGCTTTGCCCAGCCTGAGCGGCTATACCTCGCCGACTAGCATCGTCTCCAAGGAGGCGGTGGAGAAGCTGGGCGACGATGAGTTCGGCCGCCATCCGGTGGGCTCCGGCCCTATGGTGCTGGGCGAGTGGGTGCAGGATGACCACGTCACCTACAAGAAATGGGACGGCTACTGGCGGAAGGGCGAGGACGGGCAGCCCCTCCCGTACCTCGATAGCGCCACTTTCCGCTACATGCCGGATGCCTCGGTGATGCTGCTCGAGCTCAAGGCCGGGAATCTCGATACGGTGGAGAACGTCGAGCCGAAAGATGTGGCAGGCGTGAAGGCCAACCCGGAGCTGACGTATGCTCAGTTGCCGTGGGGCCTGACCTTCTACTTCCACCACGGCTACAATCAGCGCTCGGGCCCCTTCGCCGACAACCTGAAGCTGCGCCAAGCCGCCGAGCACGCCGTGGACCGGGATTCGATGGCCAAGACCCTCGCCTTCGGCCTGGGCGGGCCGGCGCCGCGTCCCCTCTGGGGCCCCGGCATGATCGGCTACGACGAGACGCTTCCCTCCTACGAGTTCAGCCCGACCAAGGCGAAGCAACTGTTGAGCGATGCCGGATACCCGAACGGCCTGGACGTCACGCTGTCCGTCATCTCGCGCTCGCGAGAGCAGCGCATCGCCGAGATAACCAAGAGCATGTGGGACGCCGTGGGCATCCGCACCACCCTCGAGGTGCTGGAGCGGCTGGCCTTCAACGCCAAGCTGCAGTCGTTCAACTTCCAGGCGGGCTTCTGGACCGGTGGCACGCAGCTCGACCCCGATCTGTTGAGCCGCTACCTGACCACGGGCGGCGTGGCCAACTGGTCGGGCTGGAGCGACCCGGAGATGGACAAGTGCATGGAGGACGGGCGCAGCACCCTCGACATGAAGCAGCGCGAGCAGATATACAAGCGCTGCCAGCAGATCATCTATGAGCGGGCGTTCATCGGGACGGGGTACTATGAGGTGAACAATGACGTTTACAACAAGAGGGTAAACGGCATCCGCAACCAGTTCCTGATGCGCGATTATCGGGATGTGTGGCTGAGTCGCTGAGGCGCTCGTTCTGATGTGAAAGAAGGTCTCGGCGGGCGAGACCCGAGCGAACCTTGCGCAGGTGCCGAACCTGCGCAAGGTTCCGGCCAGTGTGCCACAGCTCTTATCTGCTTCCTTCTTCGCACGGCTGGGAATGGCCTTCACCGGTGCTCCGTCTGTGCTCCGCAGCCGCAATTCTCTCAAGGGCTACCACGATCGAGCGATGGCGAAGCAATGGGCACCCTGACGGTTATGGCCGTTCCTTTCCCGGGTGCCGAGTGCACCTTGAGGGTGCCGCCGAGCAGCCGGGCCCGTTCCTGCATGCCGGCCAGGCCCAGTCGCCCGCTGCTGGCAAAGTCGCCGATCATCTCGGGCAGCTCGAAGCCCCGCCCATTATCGCAGATGACCATCTCCATCTCCTCTGGCGAAGACCGCAGCGTTATCGTCACTTCGGAAGCTTGGGCGTGCCGGCGGATGTTACTGGTGGCCTCCTGGGCGATACGAAACAGGAGCAGTTGCTCTTGCGAGGATAGGACGGGAAGGCTGCCTTCGACGTCCACGCGGGTGGCGATTCCCTGGCCGTTACCCAGGCTCTCGGCGAGCCACTCGACGGCGGCGACCAGTCCCAGGTCGTCCAAGATGCGCGGCCGCAGGTCCTGCGCGCACCGGCGCAGGCTCTGCAGTATCTCGTCGGATAGCTCCTGCAACGACGTCAGCTCCTCTTTGAGGGCCTGATGTGACGTTCGCCGCGGTCTGGAGACCAGGGCATCCAGGCGATGGGAGAGGACCAGCACGGACTGGGCGGCCTCGTCGTGAAGCTCGCGGGCGATGCGCTTTCGCTCCTCTTCCTGGGCCGTAGTGATCTGCTGCACGTAGTACCCCAGGTTCTCCTGCATTCGCTTTTCCCTGGTGATATCCCGGGCGATGTGCTGGAACCCGGCGGGCTGTCCGTCGCTGGTGATGAGGTTGGTGGCGAGCTCCACCAGCACCTCCCGGCCGTCCTTGCACATAAATTGCAGCTCGCAGGGCTCGGCCAGTCCCCCGGCCAGCACTTGCTCCTCGACGCGCCCCGCCACACTCAGGTGCTGCGCCGACAGCAGCTCGGTCACACTCGCCCCCACCAGCTCGCTCACCGGATATCCCGTGAGTCTCTCGCAGGCCCGGTTGGCGGCCACGATGGTGCCATGCAGATCGTGAACGAAGATAGCATCGTTGGCATTCTCGAAGAGATAACGGTATCGCCGCTCCGAGGCGCGCAGTTGCTTAGTCGCCTCGCGCTGCCGCTCGTAGAGACGGGCGTTTTCCACGGCCATGCCAATCTGGTTGCCGATGGCCGTCAGAAGAGTCACTTCGCTCGGCAGGAAGCGGCGGCGGCTGCGCATCATCACACACAGCGTGCCCAGCACCGCACCCTTGGCCTTCAACGGAACGATCAACTCGGACTGGATATTCTCCTGACGTACGATAGCGCTGGTCAGCCGGGTGTCCCGGGACGCGTCTTCCACAGCCATCGGCTCTCCCAACTCCGCCACCCGGCCGTTGAAGCCCTCGCCCAGCTTCAGCCTGGACAGCTCCTGGGCGCACTCGCCGAGTATGCCGCGATGGGCGGCCAGGACGATTTCCTGCGCCGCGTCGTCGAGCAGGAACAGCAGCACGGCGTCCACCCATACCACGTGCTTCACGTTGTCGACCGCGCCCCTCAGGACGTTGTTGAGCTCCAACGACTGCGAGACAATGGTCGCCGTCTCGTTCAAGGCGGCAAGTTGTCTCCGGTCCTGCTCCATCGCTCGAAGGCTGGACTGGAGCGCTTTCTGGGCAAGCTCCAGCTCAGCGAAGCGTAGTCGCTCCCTTCTCAGCATCTCGACAAACATACCGGTGAAGCAGCCGGCCGCGACGACGGCTCCGCTCTCCAGCAGCGCATCTCGGGGCGCGGGGGAAATGAAGAGGGACCTCGGCAGCATTACCGCGAGGGCCGCTATCGAGACCGCCCACAATCCCCTGGTCCCGAACAGAAGGCCGGCGTAGGTGATTGGCACCAGGAACAGGATCCGCTCGGCTGAATGGCGGCTGAGGCCGAGGCCGGCCGGCCACCATTGCAGGAACGGCAGGGGACCGGAAAGCTCAACGTAGTGGAGTGATGCAAGAATGGCGAACAGGGCCACGATGAGCCAGAAGCCGCGCACCCCCAGCAGCTCTGGGGCACCGCCGATTGCCGACCGCGCCGTCGGCAGGGGGCTTCGCCGCTCACCCTTGTCCTTCATACTCTCTAGTCCGTTCTTCCCCCGCTGCTTGCCAGCCCGACCCTGGCCGGCTAACCTTCCCCCCGGAGGAGTCTAAGGGCGGACAGGCGAGCGTTATTGACTTGCCAGTCAGGATAGGACCTCACCCCCTGCCCCTCGCCGCGGCGAGTCGCCTCTGGCGACCTCTCCGCTTGCGGAGAGGGGGAACATGCCACGTTGGGCCTCCCTTTAGCCGCCATCAAAGGGGTGAGGTAGCCCCCGCCGCAGAGTCAGCACTCTACACCTGCCAATGTGTCCACCTCTAGCCCCCGGGGGGACAGCACTTTCAGACGTCCGGCGTGTCCTCGATGCTCACCAACCCTCGTTTCAGCCCCTTCAGCACTGCCTCGGTCCGCGAGCCGACCTGCATCTTGCCGAAGATGCTGTAAAGATGG
This sequence comes from Chloroflexota bacterium, assembly GCA_023475235.1. GTDB lineage: Bacteria > Chloroflexota > UBA6077 > FW602-bin22 > JAMCWG01 > JAMCWG01. The sequence continues at coordinate 29,594 of JAMCWG010000057.1, read as the reverse complement.
GCCTTCACGGTGCGCACGCTGAGGAAGAGCTTTCTGGCGATGTCCTTGTTGCTCATCCCTTTGGCGGCCAGCTTCAGGACCTCGAGCTCACGGGCGGTCAGCTCCTCGGCGCCTGCGTGGTCTGTCAGGGCCGATGGGCGCGAGGCGCGGCGGAGCAGCTTGCGGGCCACCTCCGGAAGCAGCACGGACTCGCCGGCGCGGACGGCACGGATGGCGTTGGCGAGCTGCTGGCTGCGCGCATTCTTCAGAAGATAGCCGGCAGCCCCCGCTTCCAGGAGCCCCAGGATGTAGCGCTCGTCATCGTAGGCGGTGAGGATCAGCACGGCGGTGGAGTGACTGGTTTGCTTGATCTGCTTGGTGGCCTCGATGCCGTTCAGCTCGGGCATCACGATATCCATGATGGCCACATCGGGGGCCAGCTCGGCGGCCAGGCTGACGGCTTCCTTGCCGTTGGCGGCCTCGCCGACTATCTCCATATCCGCGTTTTCGGCCAGGACCTTGCGCATGCCCTCGCGGAACACGGCATGATCGTCCGCGAGCATTATTCTTATTTTTTCCATCTCAGCTCCGAGATTGGCATCGCCCGCAGCGGGCGAGAGACATCTTTGTCCAAGGGAGGCCCCAACAACCCCGACATAATTGTAGACTACTAGCGCCCGTCATTCAAGAGAATTAGTGGCTGGTATGGCGCTGCTGGGCCTTCCAGGGCGACGAACCGGCCTTCATATACGGTCCTCCAGCCACACATAGGCCTTTCGTCCGATATCAAAAAGCCGCCTTTTGGCGTGTGGAGTTCCAGCATTGCACTGATGTCGGGTGTGCGCTTCGAGGCTATAGTGTGGTCGGGAGCCCAGCCAGGTGGGAAGACCGGGGGTCAATGTTGGCAAGCTAGCCTACCCTGCCCGAAGTGCGAACGGGTCGTGCGAGCGGGAGGTTACGGTGAGCGAAGCGAGCTGTGAGTTGCAGGCGCTGGGGATACACAAAGGTGGCTGTTTCTGGCCGTGGCATGCGATGCAGCCGCTTCGCCTGCCAACGGAGGCGAAGCCGGTGAGCGGGGCTAACGCCCGTCTTGGACCGGCAAGCGTTCAGTTGGCGGGGCCTGCATTCCTGGACCTGTACGTATCGGCACTGAAGCTCAGGAGCATCGAGCTGGCGGAATGGCGTAGGAAGATACCCCTGCGCGGGTCCCGGACCCGCGCAAGGGTATCAATCAGGGTTTTGAAAGGACTACTCCCTCGTCGCCACCACGAAGGCGAGGGCGACGTCGTCCGTGTGGGTGAGGCTGATGGCGAAGGTGTTGAGGCCAAGCTCTCTGGCCCTGGCCGCGGCCTCGCCGTGCAGGTACACCAGCGGCTTCCCCCGGCTGTCGGGCAGGACCTCGATCTGCCGCCAGGCAACCCCGTGCCGCATCCCCGTCCCCAGAGCCTTGGAGACGGCCTCCTTCGCCGCGAAGCGCGCCGCCAGCTCCCGCACCCGATAGCGGTAGCGGTCCACCTCGCGCGGTGTGTACACCCGTTGCAGAAATCGTTCGCCGAAGCGGGCGAACGATTTCTCAATACGCGAGATTTCGACAGCGTCGACGCCGGCGGAGATCATTTCGCTTCGAACAGGCGGAGCGGGCTGACGAAGTGCTTGTCCATCGCCAGCTCCTTGGGGTCCAGACCGAACGCCACCCCCATCAGTTGGGTCAGGTAAATGATGGGCATGTCGTAGCGCCGGCCGGTGCGCTGAGAAATCTGCTCCTGCCGCGTGTCGAGGTTGCCGTGGCAGAAGGGGCACACAACTACGATGGCGTCGGCCCCTACCTCTTCGGCATTCCTCAGGATGCGCTCGGTCATCTCCAGGGCGATGTCGGTCTGGGTCAGCATCAGGCTGGCGCCGCAGCACTCGGTCTTGTACGACCAGTTGAGGCTGGCGATGCCGATCTTCTGTACCAGATGGTCCATCTTGATCGGATTGTCGATGTGCTGGAAGCCGGTGATCTCCGGCGGACGGCTCAGCAGGCAACCGTAGTAACAGGCCACCTTCAGTCCCTTGAGGGGGCGCTTCACTGCCGCGGCCACCTTGTCCAGCCCTACATCGTCGTAGAAGGTGTCGAGAAGGTGATCGACCTGGACGCCGCCCTCGTAGCGGTATCCTGTCTTCGCCTCCACTTCCCGCTTCACCTGCGGGTCCTGCTGTACGGCGTAGACGGCGCGCCGGAAGCGCGAGAAGCAGGCAGCGCAGCCGGTGGTCATCTTCTCGAAGCCGGCGTTATCGATGAGGGCCATGGTCCGCATCGGGTGGGCGGCGCTCTCCGCCGGCGGAAGGCCGTGGGCCAGCCCGCTGCCACAGCACTTCCAGCCCTGCGGCTCGACCAGATCCAGGCCAAGTATGCCGGCGACCCTGGTGATCGACGTGCCCAGCTCGACGGCCGAGGCGTGCTGTGAGCAGCCGGGGAAGTAGGCGATGCCGGCCGGCTTCGCCTTGGCCCGCGGCGGCAGGGTCTTCGGGTAGTGGGCCATCGGCGGCACAATGCGCAGCTTGCCCGCCGCCATCATCTTCTGGGCCAGCGCCATATCCCGGAATGGCTGGCCGCGGCGCAGGTTGCGCTCGGCCATAATGCCCAGCTCGTACATCCGCCCGAGGCGATTGATCCATTTAAGAGCGATCTCCTGGAACTCCGGTACCTCCGGTAGGTTCGGGGGGATGCCCCGCTCTTTAGCGATGCGCGTCAGCTCGTCCATGATGCTGGGGATATCGAGGGCGTATGGACAGCGCGTGTAGCATATCTCACAATGTGAGCACAGCCAGATAGTGCGGCTGCGCAGCACCACGTCGTCCCGGCCCAGTTGCAGCGAGCGCATTATCTGGGTGGGGGTGAGGTCCATGTGCTCGACCACCGGGCAGCCGCTGGTGCAGCGCCGGCAGAGGTAGCACAGGTGGACATTCTCGCCTGTCCGTTCCTGAAGCAGGCGGGCGATGTCGTGGGATACCTGGGTAAGCTGGGCGGCCATTTAGATCTGCAAGTCCTTTCGGGTGATCGTGCGCGGGCCGCCGTGGCCGGCCGTCGACCAGTCTTTCTCCTCGATGATCTCGGCCAGGTTCTCGGCCTTGCCCTGGACCGCGAGATGGTCGTAGATCTCCTGCCACACGCACTTGATGTCGGGCGAGACCTCGCACTTGCCGCCCACCGACCCGCCGCAGGGCCCGTTCAAGAGGCTCTTCGAGCAGCGGGCGACGGGGCAGATGCCGCCGGTCAGGTGCAGGATGCAGTTGCCGCAGCCGGCGCAGGTCTCCGTCCACACGCCCGGGCCGAGCACGCGACCGAAGAACTTGGTGTTGAGGCCGGGCACGATCCTGGCATTGGGGAAGGCCTCCACCATCGTCTGGGGTCCCACGCCGCAGGCCAGCGACACCACGATGTCGGCGTCCTCGACCTTCCGGCGGAGGGTCTCCACAAACTCCGGCTCGCACTGGCGCAGCACCGTCTCCTCGGTCACCTCCAGGTCGTCGCCGTCGATCTGCGCGGCCAGGCGCAGCGACGAGGCCAGGATGCCGACCTCCTTCGCTCCGCCGGCGAAGCAGACGGTGACGCAGGAGCCGCAACCCACGAGCAGCACCTTGCGATGGCCCTTGATCATCTGGCGGATCTCCGCCAGTGGCTTCTGTTCCGCTACGATCATCTCTATTCCTCCACGGCTGCGCTGGCAGCCGAAAACACTTACCTCTTCTCTCTAATTCCCTCTCCCTTTGGGAGAGGGTAGGGTGAGGGCATAGTGCCAATCACACCGCCGGCACGCGCCGCGCCGGACTCGGCCCCATCTCCGCCAGCCTATGCGTCATTTCCTCCACGGCCTTGCGGAAGTTCTGGCGCACCGGGCTGGTCAGCTCCACCACTTCAAGCCGTTTTCCGTCAATCCCGATGGCGTCCAACAACTGCCGGGTCCGTTCCACGCGGGCCCGCACCCGCTTCACGCCCTGCAGGTGGCAATCGTCGTCGGCGCATACGGCCACCATCACGCCGTCGGCACCCAGTTGAAACGCCTTGATGATGTCCTGGATGTCCACCCGGGCGCTGCAGAGCATATCCACCACCCGTGCGCCGGTGGGAGCTTCCTCATCCACGCCGTTCTCGGCGTGCCAGCCGTAGTGGCAGCGGTAGGCCACGATCACCGGATCGGCCGTCCGGGCCAGGGCCTCGATGCTCACCCCCAGGGCTTCGAGCTGGGCGGGGATGGTCTCGTGCTGGTCGCGGCGCAGCTCGATGCTGGTGGCCGGGCATTCACGCGCACATATGCCGCAGGCTTGGCACTGGTCGAGGCGGATCTGTATCTTGCCCTCGTCGCCGATGATGGGCACGCCGAACGGGCACACCCGCAGACAGGTGAGGCAGTTGGCGCAGCGGACCATCTGGTTCTCGGCCCCTGCCGCGCAGTTCAGGCAGCGCCGGGCCTCGGCAATGGCCTGCTCCTCGGAGAAGCCGAGCTCGAAGGGCTCGGAGCTCCGCTTGCGCACCTCCGGCTCGATCACCGGCATCGCCTGGCGCTTCTGGGTGGGTATTCGCTCGATGGTCGGCTCGGCCACCTCGCCGAGGGCCTGGAAGGTGTCCTCGACCCGCTCCGGCATCTCGATCTGCCGCAGGTAGCAGTGGACGGCCATCGCCGCACGGTGGGCGCTGGACATCGCGGTGACGGCGTTGCCGGGACCCAGCATCACCTCGCCGCAGGCGAAGACCCCGGGCTGGGTGGTGGTGAACTTCTCCCGGTCGGCGATGAGCTGACCCCGCTGGTTAAGCTGGATATCGGTGTCCTTCGCCAGAGATAGGTCCGAGCCCTGCCCGATGGCGAAGATGACGATATCGCCCTCGAGCTGCATCTTGCAGGACGGGTCGAACTGCGGGTTGAAACGGTGGTCGGCGTCGAAGACGCAGGTGCACGACTGTACCTCCAGACCAGCCACCTTGCCGTCCTTCTCCAGCACCTGCACGGGCCCCCAGGAGCAGTTGATCTCCACCCCTTCCTCGGCAGCCTCCTCGACTTCCCAGGGGGACGCCGGTATCTCTTTTTCCGACTCCAGACAGGCAAGCTGCACGCGGCTGGCCCCGGCCCGGAAGGCGGAGCGGGCCACGTCGATGGCCACGTTGCCCCCGCCGATGACCACTACCGAGGAGCCGGAGGGCACGTCCTTGCACTTGCCGGTGGCGTTCACCTCCGCCAGGAAGGGCAGCGCCATCAGCACTCCCGGCAGCTTGGCGCCGGGAATGGGCAGGTCGCGGCTGACCGAGAGGCCCACGGCGATGAGGACCGAGCTGTAGCCCTGGTCGAACAGCTCCTGGACAGTGATATCCTTGCCCACTTCCACGCCGGTCTGGATCTCCACCCCCAGGGCTTCGATGGCCTTTACGTCCTCCGCGAGCTCGGTGCGGGGCAGACGGTAGGTCGGGATGCCGTAGTAGAAAATGCCGCCGGCCGCGGGCAGCTTCTCGAAGATGGTGACGGCATAGCCCAGGCGGGCCAGGTCGCTGGCCGCGGTCAGGCCGGAAGGGCCGCCGCCGATAATGGCCACGCGCTCCGAATAGCGGCGCGGCGGAACGGGCGCCGCACCGGCTGCCTCCCGGCCCCAGTCGACGGCGAAGCGCTTGAGGGCGCAGATGGAGATGGCCTCGTCCACCTTGGCCCGCCGGCACTTGGTCTCGCAGGGATGGGCGCACACGCGGGATATCGCCGATACCAGCGGGTTCACGGCCTTGGCGACCTCGAAAGCCTCGCGGAAGCGTCCCTGGGCGATCAGCCAGATATACCCCTGCGCATCGGTGTGCAGGGGGCAGGCCACCCGGCAGGGGGCCTGCTCAGTCTTGGTATCCAGCGAGGGAAAGATGCCGAGTCGTTCGTCAGTGACGATCACCGCCATAGGTTATGCCTCCACTGCCACTTCTGCTGCTTCGATTTTCTTATGTTTACGGGCTGGATTGGGTCCCAGGGCACGGATGCGCTCCGTCATCTCGGTCGCCACCTCGGCGAAGCGCTGCCCCATCGCCGCCGACATATTGTACATCTCCAGACGGTCGCCGCCGACCCCAATCTCGTCCAGGATGCCCTTGGTATAGATCACGCGCTTCTTGGCCCAGATGTTGCCCTCCAGGAAGTGGCAGTTCCCCTCCAGGCAGCCGGCGACGAAGACGCCGTCGGCGCCGTCCTCGAAGGCCCGCAACAGGTGGATGATGTCGATCCGGCCCGTGCAGGGAATCAGCACGATCTTCACATTGGGCGGGTACTGGAGGCGCATCGCCCCCGCCAGGTCGGCGGCCGCGAAAGCGCAGTACTGACAACAAAAGCCGATTATCTCGGGCTCAAAACTCATGCTTGTTCTCCGATTAACACCTTGCTCTTGGCCATCAACTGATCGTCGTCGTAGTGGCTGATGTGGATGGCCTTAGCCGGACAGGCAGACACGCAGATGCCACAGCCGTGGCAGGCTGCCGGGTTTATCTCCGCCACCTGTCCTTCGTTGATGCGCGGCACTTGATATGGGCAGGCCCGGACGCAGGTCAGGCAGGCCGTGCACTTGGCCCCCTCCACCGTGGAGACGATGCCGCCCACCTCCAGGTATGGCTTGGACAGGAAGATAGTGGCGCGGGCAGCGGCGGCATATGCCTGGGCGATGGTCTCCTCGGCAAACTTCGGGTAGTGGGCCAGGCCACAGACGAACACGCCTTCGGCGGAGAAGTCCACCGGCCGCAGCTTGGTGTGGGCCTCCAGGAAAAAGCCGTCCTCGGTCAGGGGCACCTTGAGCGCCGCGGCCAGGGCCGCGTTCCCCTCCAGCGGGCGCACCGCCTCGGCCAGCACCAGCAGGTCTGCCGGCAGCCGCAATTCCTCGCCCAGGATGGCGTCCCACGCCTTCACCGCCAGTTGGCCGTCCTCGATCTCCACCTGCGGCTCCCGCTCCTCGTAGCGCAGGAAGATGATGCCGGCCTCCCGGGCCTTCGTATAGTACTGCTCCCGGAAGCCGAAAGTCCGCACGTCCTTGACCAGCATATAGATGTTGGCGTCGGGCGCCAGCTCGCGGATCTTCATCGCATTCTGAATGGCCGTGGTGCAGCAGATGCGGCTGCAGTAGCGGTAGTTCACGCACTGGATGAACACTGCGTTCTTGACACCCGCCATCGACTCCGGATCGGCGGCTACCTTCACCTGGAAGTCCAGCGAGGTCATCACCCGCGGGTCCTGTCCCAGCAGATAGGCGTCCTCGTGGGCTTCTTTGCCTCCCACGGCCACGATGGTAGCGCCGTGCTCCAGCACCTCCAGCTTGCCGTTGCGCTGGATGGTCGAGCGGAAGTTGCCCACGAAGCCGGTGGTGGTCAGCACCTTGGCGCCCATCAGGACCTGTATCCGGGGGTTGGACTGCACCTGCTCGATGAGGTCGAGCAAGTAGACCTGGGGATCGTAGCCTTCCACCGTATAGTGCAACTGGCGGAAGTTGCCGCCGAGCCGGTCCTCCTGCTCCACCAGGTATACTCCGAAGCCCTGGGCCGCCAGGGCGGTCGCCGCGTTCATCCCGGCGATGCCGCCGCCGATGACCAGCGCATTCTGGGTCACCGGCACGATATGGGTGTGCAGCGGGTGCAGATGGTTGGCCCGGGCCACGGCCATTCGCACCAGCGTCTTCGCCTTCTCGGTGGCCGCCTCCGGGTCATTGCTGTGCACCCAGGAGCACTGGTCGCGGATGTTGGCCATCTCCACCAGGTACGGGTTGAGGCCCACCTCCTTGCCGGTCTCCTGGAACAGCGGGAGGTGGGTCCGCGGCGTGCAGGCCGATACCACCAGCCGGTTGAGCTTGTACTCCTGAACGGCGGCCTTGAGAATCTCCTGGGTATCCTGCGCGCAGGCGTAGAGGGTGGTGTCGGCGTAGACCACGTTGGGGAGCGTGGAGGCGTACTGGGCCACCCTCTTCACGTCCACCACACCGGCGATATTGGTGCCGCAGTGGCAGACGAACACGCCGATGCGGGGCACCTCGCCGTCCTGACAGAACTCAATCGGATAGCTCCGGCTGGCGACGAGAGTATCGCGCGCCTTGCCCACGATCTCCAGGCACTTGGCTGCCGCGGCGCTGCCGCGCGTCACGCTCTCGGCAATGTCCATCGGCTCGACGAAGGGCCCGGCGGCGAAGATGCCCGGCCGGGTGGTCTCCAGCGGCGCGAACTTGGTGGTGGCGCAGAAGTGATGCTCGTTCAGGCCGATGTTCAGGGCGCCAGCCAGCGTGCGGGCGCTCCAGGAAGGGGCCATGCCGATGGCCAGCACCACCAGATCGAATTCCTCTTCCCGTATGGTGCCGTCTTCGGCCTGGTACTTCACGATCAGGTTATTGTTGGCCGGCACTTCCTTCAGGCCGGAGGGCCGGCAGCGGATGTAGCGAACGCCCTGGGCCTTGGCGCGCTGGTAATAGGCGTCGTAGCCCTTGCCGTGGGCGCGCACGTCCATCATAAAGATGGAGCACTCCAGCCCCGGTATGTGCTCTTTGGCGAGCATCGCGCCCTTGGTGCCGAACATGCAACAGACCGAGGAGCAATAGTTGTGGTGCCGGTCCCGCGAGCCCACGCACTGGATAATGGCCATTCGCTTCGGCTCCTGGCCGTCGGACTGGCGCACGACCTTGCCCTTGGTGGGACCGGAAGCGCTCAGCAGCCGCTCCAACTGGATCGAGGTAATGACGTTAGGAAAGCGGCCGAAGCCATATTCTTCCGCCAGGCGGGCGTCGAAGGGCTCGAAGCCCGGGGCCACCACGATGGCGCCGACGGAGATATCCTCTTCCCATTCGCGCTGGTCGAAATCGATGGCGTTGAGCGTGCAGGCCTTCGCGCAGGCCTTGTTGCACCGGCCCGCGGTGAGCAGCAGGCAGCGCTGGGGGTCGATGGTGGCCGCCAGCGGCACCGCTTGCGGGAAGGGGATGTAGGCGGCGCCGCGCTTGCCCAGCCCCGCGTTCATTTCCGAGGGGATGCGGTTTCGCAGGACGCACGCCTCGACGCACGAGCCGCAGCCCGTGCAGCGATCGACGTCGACATAGCGGGCCTTGTGGCGGATGCGGGCCTGGAAATTCCCGGCCTCGCCCTTCACGCCGACCACGTCGGAATAGGCCAGAAGGGTGATGTTGGGATTGCGGGCCACCTCGACCAGCTTGGGGGAGATGATGCAGGTGGCACAGTCGTTGGTGGGGAAGGTCTTGTCGAACTGGACCATCTTGCCGCCGATGGCCGGGGCCGACTCCACCAGATAGACCTTGATGCCGGAGGCGGCCAGGTCCAGCGCCGCCTGCATGCCGGCAATGCCTCCGCCAACCACCATCGCGGCACCCACCACCCTATTGTCCCTAAGCACCAAGACCTCCTCAGTATGGTCGCCTGTCGCGGCCCATTGCAGGCACAACGCCACAGACCATTATATGTCAAAGATACGACTTAAGTCCAGATTTGTGGAAACCGGCCAGGCAGTAGGCTATAATACCCCTGCCCGGTCCCGCAGACGTTGGCGTGGATGCCTATGTGCAGTTGCCGGCGTCGTGGCAGCAAGGGCAACAGAAAAGCACGGGAATTGGTGCGTGTCCAGGAACGGCGGGCCATCGGTACAGGCCGTATCGTGGGCAAAAGTGCTATTCACTCTGGTAACTGATCGTCGGGAGGACAATGATGACAACCGCGGCGATTGATCTGGCGAAGACAGACGCCGCCCTGGCCGCTTACGATAGCGCCGAGGGTGGGCTGGTGGGCCTCCTGCAGGATATCCAGGCCGAGTACTCCTACCTCCCGCGCGAGGCGTTGGAACGCGTCGCTCAACGCACCGGCCTGCCCATCAGTCGCATCTATAGTCTGGCCACTTTCTTCAAGGCGTTCAGCCTGGAGCCTCGCGGCAGACACGTCATCAGCGTGTGCCTGGGGACGGCCTGTCACGTGCGGGGGGCCGGCGTCATCCTAGAGAAGATAGAGCGGGAGCTGGGGGTCAGGGCCGGGCACACGACGCGCGACGGCCGGTTCACCCTGGAAGTGGTCAACTGCGTCGGCGATTGTGCGGTCAGCCCCGTATGCCTGGTGGATGGGGAGATCTACGCGAAGATAAGCGTGACCAAGGTAGATACACTGCTGAAACGGTACGAGGAACCCTAAGGGCAGCACAGGCGTGCACGATGGAGTGCGGCGCTGGACAGGGTTGTGCGTTAGACAATGGGGGTGCGGTATGAGCACAGTCGCTAGCTCAACCCGGCTCGAGGAGCTGGGACGGTCGGTCCTTCTTCATCGCGACCCGACCCGCGTCGTGGTCTCGGTGTGCAATGGCCCCAGTTGCGCCGCTTCGGGCGCGGGGCAGGTCATCGCCGCCTTTCGCCGGGAGCTGAAGCGCGCCGGCCTGGCTGATGCAGTGGATGTGAAAGGCACCTGCTGTCACGGCTTCTGCGCCCGCGGCCCGCTGGTCGTGGTCCACCCGGAGCGCACCTTCTACCGGCAGGTGACCGAAAAGGACGTGCCGGAGATCGTCGACACCACGCTGGCCGGTAAGGGCGTGGTGGACCGGCTCCTATATATCGACCCTGCCACCGGCGAGAAAATCGTGCACGAGTACGACGTGCCGTTTTACAAGCGACAATTGCGCATCCTCTCCGGGAACAACGAGCTCATCGACCCCGTCAAGATCGAGGACTACATCGCCCTGGGCGGCTACTCGGCAACCGCCGCCGTGCTCGACGGGATGACGCCCCAGCAGGTCATCGACGAGCTAAAGCGGGCAGGCTTGCGCGGCCGCGGCGGGGCCGGCTTCCCCACCTGGCGCAAGTGGCAGGCCTGCCACGACGAGCCCGGTCCCCAGAAGTACGTCATCTGTAACGCCGATGAGGGCGACCCGGGCGCCTTTATGGACCGCACCCTCCTGGAGGGCAACCCCCACAGCATCATCGAGGGCATGCTCATCGGTGGCTACGCGGTCGGCGCCCGCGAGGGCTATCTGTACGTCCGCAACGAGTACCCCCTGGCCCTCCAGCACGCCGCCATCGCCGTACGCCAGGCCGAGGAGCTCGGCCTCCTGGGTGAGCACGTCCTCGGCTCCGACTACAGCTTCCGTCTGCACCTCATCCGCGGCGGCGGCGCCTTCGTCTGCGGCGAGTCCACGGCGCTGGTGGCCTCCATCGAGGGTCGCCCCGGTGAGCCGCGGGCCAAGCACGTCCATCTGGCCGAAAACGGCCTCTGGGATAGACCGACCGTCCTCAACAACGTCAAGACCTGGGCCAACGTGCCGATCATCATGGGCCGCGGCGCCGGCTGGTACTCTCAGATCGGCACGGAGACCAGCAAGGGGACTATGATCTTCTCTCTGGTGGGCAAGATCGTCAACACCGGCCTGGTGGAGGTGCCGATGGGCATCACCCTACGGGAGATGGTCTACGACATCGGCGGCGGTATTCCCAATGGTCGTCGCTTCAAGGCGGTACAGACCGGCGGTCCCTCGGGCGGCGTGATCCCTGAAGAGTACCTGGATGTGCCGGTGGACTACGAGCAGTTGTCTCGCCTGGGATCGATGATGGGCTCTGGCGGGATGATCGTGATGGACGAAGACACCTGTATGGTGGACATCGCCAAGTATTTCTTGAGCTTCTGCAAGTTCGAGTCATGCGGCAAGTGCACGGCCTGCCGGGAGGGCATCAAGCGGATGCTGCAGATGCTCACCGACATCAGCGAAGGCCGCGGCCGGGAGGGCGACCTGGAGCGCCTGGAGACGCTGGCCAATGTCGTGGCGGACGCCTCGCTCTGCGGCCTGGGCCAGAGCGCTCCCAACCCGGTGCTCACCACCTTGAGGTACTTCCGCTCGGAGTACGAGGCTCACATCCGCGAGAAGCGGTGCCCGGCGGGCGCCTGCCGCGCCTTGATCTCCTACGAGATCGTCGCCGATAAATGCAACGGCTGCGGCGTGTGCCGGCGGGAGTGCCCGGAAGGGGCCATCGGGGGCGAGCGACGCGTCGCGCACGTCATCGACGCAGACAAGTGTATCAAATGCGGCGCCTGTTACCAGGCCTGCCGCTTCGATGCGGTGCGGATTGGCGGGAGGGATCACGTCCACGCTAGCTGTTCGTAAGCCTTCCCCTCGAAAAAGAACGTGAAGTAGCCCATGTCATAACTTGGCTGATGCTTATACTTAATTAGTGATAGCGGCGAGAGAATTCCTCGCACGTCCCAATGGAGGTTAGTCCAATGGCAGGACAGGAGAGTGGCCACCCGGGCGCGGCACCCGCATGCGGCGTCCCGACAGGCGCGGCGCCGGTAGGCGCGGCGATGGTCATCGGCAGCGGTGTGGCTGGCATGCAGGCGGCGCTGGACCTGGCCGCCTCCGGCATCAAGGTCTATCTGGTGGAGTCGGCCCCGGCCATCGGCGGCAAGATGGTCCAGTTCGACAAGACCTTCCCCACCAACGACTGTGCCACCTGCATCATCTCCCCCAAGCTGGTCGAGGTGGCCCGCAATCCCAACATCACCCTCCTCACCTACAGTGAGGTCACCGCGGTCGAGGGAACGGCCGGCAACTTCAAGGTGCGGGTGAAGCGCAAGTCCCGCTTCGTGGACGAGGAGAGATGCACCGGCTGCGGCATCTGCTGGAATGCTTGTGTATCCAGGCGTATCCCTCTGGTGAAAACCATACGCAAGGGCAGCCTGGTGATCGGGAGATCGAAAGATGAAGGGACGAGCGATGGTGACCTTCACCCTTGATAATCGCGAAGTCCAGGTCGAAGAGGGGCTGACCGTTCTGGAGGCTGCCCGGCGTCTGGGGGTGTACATTCCCACCCTCTGCTATCACGAGGGGATCAGTCCCTTCGGGGCCTGCCGCCTGTGTCTGGTGGAGGCCGTGGGCCCCCGGCGATCGCGGCTGTACACGGCATGCACCTACCCGGTGGAGGAAGGGCTGGTGGTACGCACCAGCTCGTCCAGAGTGATGGAAGCGCGTAAGATGATGGTCGAGCTGCTGCTGGCGCGCTGTCCGAATGTCCCCGTCATCCAGGGCCTGGCCCGGCAGTTCGGCATCGAGAAGCCGGCCTTCCCCGTCGAAGACCACGACTGCATACTCTGCGGCCTGTGCGTCAGGGTGTGCGAGGAAGTGGTGGGCAAGAGCGTCCTGACCTTCGTGAACCGCGGCCCCGACCGCGAGGTGAGCACGCCGTACGATGCGACCTCCGAGGAGTGCATCGCCTGCGGGGCCTGCGCCGCCGTCTGTCCCACCGGCGCTATCCGCATCGAGGGCCTCGACGAAGCGGTGATGAGCGCCCTGCCTCTCGGTCCCATCACCTCCATCTACACGCCGTCGGCCACCTCCGTGCCCAAGGTGCCCGTCATCGACCCGGAGACCTGCATCCACTTCCGCACCGGCAACTGCGGGATCTGCGCCGAGCTGTGCGAGCGGCGGGCCATCGACCACGAGATGCAGGAACAGGAAATCGAGGTGCCGGTGGGGGCGATCGTGGTAGCCACCGGCTTCGAGCCCTACGACGCCCGCCAGTCGGAGGAATTCGGCTTCGGCCGCTACCCCAATGTGCTCAGCAGCCTGCAGTACGAGCGCCTGCTGATGGCCGCCGGGCCGACCGCCGGCACGGTGGTGCGCCCCTCCGACGGCCGCCATCCCAAGCGGATTGCCTTCTTCCAGTGCGTCGGCTCCCGCGACCAGCGGCATCCGTACTGCTCGTCCGTCTGCTGCATGTTCGCCACCAAGCACGCCATCCTGACCAGGGACCACGACAGCACGGCCAGCAGCACCATCTTTATGATGGACATGCGGGCCTTCGGCAAGGGCTTCGACGCCTATTACGAGCGGGCCCAGGCCGACTACGGCGTGCGCTACGTGCGGTGCCGTCCCTCCAGCATCAAAGAGGTGCCGGGCAGTCGCAACCTGCTGGTCCGGTACCAGGCGGACGACCGGGAAATCGTCGAGGAGGAGTTCGATCTGGTGGTGCTCTCGGTGGGAATGGAGCCGGCAGCAAATATGCCCGCCCTGGCCGAGGCCCTGGGCATCGAGCTGAACGAGTTCGGCTTCTGCCACACGGACAAGTTCGCCCCGCTGGAGACCAACCGTCCCGGCATCTTCGCCTGCGGGCCCATCGTTCAACCCTGCGACATTCCGGATAGCGTCGTGCAGGGCAGCGGCGCGGCCGCCCGCAGCCTGGAGCTGGTGGGCGCGGCCCGGGGCACCCTGGCCGCCCGGAAGGAGTATCCGGCGGAGGTCCCGCTCGACGGGCAGGAGCCGCGCATTGGCGTCTTCATCTGCCACTGCGGCACCAACATCGCCGGCGTGATCGACGTCCGCAGGGTGGCCGAGTACGCCGCCACCCTGCCGAATGTGGTCTACGCCACGTCCAACCTTTATACCTGCGCGCAGGACAACCAGGAGGTCATCAAGCAGGCCATCGAGGAGCACAGGCTGAACCGCCTGGTGGTATCGGCCTGCACGCCGCGGACCCACGAGCCTCTCTTCCAGGACACCCTGCGAGAGGCGGGCCTCAACCCGTACCTCTTCGAGATGGCCAACATACGCGACCAGTGCTCGTGGGTGCATAAGGGCACGCCCGAAGCGGCCCTGGAGAAGGCCAAGGGCCTGGTGCGAATGGCTGTGGCCCGGGCGGCGCGGCTGCGGCCACTTTACAAGCAGCAGATACCGGTGACGTCGCGGGCGCTGGTCATCGGCGGCGGCATCGCCGGGATGACCGCTGCCCTTTCCCTGGCCGGCCAGGGCTTCCCGGCCACTATAGTGGAGCGTGAGGAGCGCCTGGGCGGTACCCTGCGGAGGGTGCGCTTCACCGCGGAAGGGTCCGATCCGGCCGCTTTCCTGAGCGACCTAACGCGCAAGGTGGAAGAGCATCCGGACATCGAGGTGCTGCTGGGCGCGCAGGTGGTGGACACGACCGGCTACGTCGGCAACTTCACCACGACCATCGCACAGGACGGCATCGAGCGCCGGGTGGAGCACGGCGCGACCATCGTGGCCACCGGCGGGCACGAGTACCGCGGGGACGAATACCTGCTCGGCCAGGACCCGCGCGTCACCACCATCGCCGACTTCGAGCAGATGGTGGCCGATGCCCGGCCGGAGGTGATGGGGGCCAGGAACATCGTCATCGTCCAGTGCGTGGGACCGGAGGAGGGCCGCGGCGAGTACTGCAGCCGCATCTGCTGCGTCCTCTCGATGAAAAACGCCCTGCGAGTCAAGGAGCTGGCGCCCGCGGCCCGCGTCTTCGTCCTGGCCAGGGACGTGCGCACCTATGGCTTCAAGGAGCTGTTCTATCGAGAGGCGCGTGAGAAAGGCGTAGTCTTCCTGCGCTACGATGACGAGCACAGGCCGGTTATCGTGCCGCACGACGGCCACCTCGCCGTGACCGCCCAATCGCAGGTGCAGGAGGGGGAGATCACCATACCGGCTGACCTGGTGGTGCTGAACACGGCCATCGTCCCGGCCGACGGCGCCGATGCCCTGTCCTCGACGCTGAAGGTCCCGCTCACGCGCGAGGGCTTCTTCCTGGAGGCCCACGTCAAGCTCCGGCCCACGGACTTCGCCTCGGAGGGGCTCTTCCTGGCGGGCACGGCCCACTACCCGAAGTTCGCCGAAGAGAGCATTGCCCAGGCCCTGTCTGCAGCGGCGCGGGCGGCCGCGATCTTGTCCCGGCCCCGTCTGGAGGTCGGCGGTGCCGTGGCCACGGTGGACGGCGCCAGGTGCGCGGCCTGCCTGACCTGTGTGCGGGTCTGTCCCTACCAGGTGCCCCGCGTCGGCAGCCGCGGCGTCGCCGAGATAGAGGCGGCGGAGTGTCACGGCTGCGGCACGTGCGTGGCAGCCTGCCCGGGCAAGGCCATCCGCCTGCAGCACTACGAAGACGACCAGATCGTGGCCAAGGCCGAGGCCCTGCTGGTGGGCAGGTAAATCCAGTCCCCTCCGCCGAGCCCTCGCCTCTGGATTGCCTTCTCAGTCTAGCGTCTGAGGTCGAAGGGGCTCCTTCGCGTCCTCGACGGCGTGGACGCCCATCCCGCGAAAGTCCAGGTTAAGAGCAACGTGGCCAGCGTGAATATCACGCCGAACCACATGAAGAGCCAGATAGCTTCCACCTTCAAGACCTGAGCGATGACGGCAAGCGTAGCCCCGGGCAGGACCAGCGCCAACGGTATGGCCTTTTTTCTCATTCAGCACCCCGCCTGTCGGCGCACCTGGCTCAGGACCGCAGATCCACGGTGGAAAGGTGCTTGGCCAGACTGAGCATCTCCACCGGGATTGGGATGATAGTGCTGTTCCGCTCGCCGGCCATCTCCACCATGCTCTGCAGGTATCTGAGCTGGAGGGCGGCCGGGCGCGCTTCCAGAATCTCTGCGGCGTCGGCCAGGGTCTGCGCGGCGGCGAATTCCCCGTCGGCGTGCACGATCTTGGCCCGCTTCTCCCGCTCTGCCTCGGCCTGGCGGGCCATCGCCCGCTGCATGCCCTCCGGAAGGAGCACGTCCTTCACCTCGGCCACCGTCACCCTAACCCCCCAGGGCGCCTCGGTCTGCTGCTCGATGATCTCCCGCAACAGGTCATTCACGCGGTCGCGGTGCGCGAGCAATTCGTCCAGGTCCGATTGGCCCAGGACGCTCCGCAGCGTGGCCAGGGCGATCTGATTGGTGGCGTTCACGAAATCTTCCACCTCGATGACCGACTTCTGGGCATCGGTCACCCGGAAGTAGACGACCGCATCGACGCGAATGGTAACGTTGTCTCGCGTGATGACCTCCTGAGGCTCGAGGACGGTGGTCAGAATTCGCATATCCACCTTCACCAGCCGGTCCACGATCGGGATGATGAAGTTCAACCCGGGGTCACGCGTCCCCGCCAAGCGGCCCAGCCGGAAGAGCACGCCGCGCTCCCATTGATGCACGATCTTCACTCCCAGCCAGCCCCAGCCGGCGACCACCACCACAGCCACCGCGGTTATCACCAGCGGCAATGTCTCTGGACCCATCAATCGCCTCCTTCAAAAAGCGGTGATTATTTCCAAGCCTCTCAAGCCCCCGTGGAGGGCCTCCACGGCATTGCACCAGGGCCTGATACCCTTCCTATCCGACGCTTGTCTGCCGGGTAGTCCTGTTGCTTCTCCGGGGCCGAAGCTTCGGTTGCTCGTCCCGCGGTCTCATGTTTTCTCCTCTCCTTCGTCCTCCGGGGTATCCCAACTGAGCCCAAGCCAGACCCAGGAAAGCACCACCACCACGGCCCCCACGAGTGCCACAAGCATCATCACTTCCGGTTCCATCAGCCGCCTCCTTTGAGGAGCGCCAGGTCCCCCTCACCTACGGGTCCCCTCGGTCCTCAAGGGTCCGCCGCGCTGACCTCGGCTCAGCTTTACGCTAAGAGCCCTCAATGGCAACGCGCTCATCTCTGGCGCGCCAGCGCTTCGACCACCACACGTTGCGATTTCGATGCCTTCAATGCCTCCTCGGCCTCGCCCTCGGAAATCTCCCACGGGGAGACGATCGGGAACAGCTTGGAGAAGATAACATAGAGCAGCGCCAGGGCAGCGAACTCCCCTGCGGTTATCGACCACTCCACCCAGGTGGGGCTGTATTGCCCCGGGTCGTACGGCAGGCGCGGGTGAATGAGGGTGGGCACGACGATGGTGAAGCGCTCGATCCACATTCCGATGTTGATCAGAATAGAGGCCACCACCGTGCCGGCGATGGTGCGCGTCTTGGGAAGGGCCAGGATGAAGAAAGGAATGACAAAGGTGATGAACACCATGCCCCAGAAGAGCCAGAGGTAATCCCCCCACACCTTGGCCCGGAACACCGCCATCTCGCTCGGCTCTCCGCCGTAGAAGGTGGTCAGATACTCGGCGAACGTGAAGTAGAGCCAGGCAAGGGTCATCACCAGCAGGAGAATGCCCAGGTTATTGAAGTGGCGCGGCGTCAGCACCGGCTCCAGATGGAAGGCCCGCCTGAGGATAGCCATCGCGATGATCAGTGTGGCGATGCCGGAGAAGATAGCCCCGACGACGAAGTAGGGCCCGAAGATGGCGCTGTGCCACATAGGCTGGATGGTCATCGCCAGGACCCACGACACGACGGTGTGCACCGACACCGCGATGGGGATGATGGCGACGGCCATAATGCCGATGGCCCGGCTGAGGCGGCGCCTCTGCTCCTCGCTCCCCGTCCAGCCCAGGGACAGCAGTTGATAGAGAGGCCTTCGGAAGTCGTGGCGCGACAGCCGGTCCCGGACCATTGCGATGTCGGGGATCAGCGGCAGGTAGAGGTAGATCACGCTGCCGGTGAAGTACGTGGTTATGGCCATCACATCCCACAAGAGGGGAGACTGAAACCGGCCGAAGATGAAGGGATACAGCAGGCGGTCCGCCCGGCCCAGGTCGATGATGATATTCATCGGGCCGATCATCAGGGCGAAGACGGTGATGGCCTCGGCGGCTCGCGTGATGGGCCGGCGCCAGCCTGCGTGGGTGACCCGCAAAATGGCCGAGATCAGGGTCCCGGCGTGACTGATGCCGATGAAGAAGATGAAATTCGTCACGTAAATGCCCCAGAACACGGGGCGGTTGAGGCCCGTGACGCCCAGGCCGTGCATAAGCTGATAGCCCCAGGCGTACCCGGCCCACAGCACTACGGCCAGGAGAACGCCCGCCACCGGGAAGGACCACATTCCCGGGCGCAGGATGGGCTGGAAAACGAGGTCGTGGTCCGCGGATTCGGGCTCAAGCCTTCGCATCCCAGTCCTCCTCTCCGAGATAGATCACTTTGGGATTGGTGCCGAGCTCCTCCTGAAGGCGAAAGGCGCGACGGCTGCGCGCGAGCCGCGACACGGTGCTGTCGGGGTCGTTGAGGTCGCCGAAGAACATGGCGTCGGCGGGACAGGTCTGAACACACGCCGGGACAACCTCGCCGTCTCTCACGGGGCGGTTCTCCTCTTCGGCCCTCATCCTGGCCTCCCTTATCCGCTGGCTGCAGAAGCTGCACTTCTCCACGACGCCTCGAGGGCGAACCGGCACATCGGGATTGAGGTAGCGGTCCATTCCCTCGGGCCACTGCGGGGAGTACCAGTTGAAGTTGCGGACGGTGTAGGGGCAGGCCACGGTGCAAAACCGGCACCCGATGCAGCGGGCGTAGACCTGCGATACCACGCCCTCGTTGTTCTTGTAGGTGGCACCTACCGGACACACCTTGATGCAAGGCGGATTGTCGCACTGCTGGCAGGGAACGGGAATGAAGCGTTGCCTGACGCGCGGGTATTCCCCCTCGAGGACGGGCATGATTCTGATCCAGAAGATGGCCCGGCCCATCTGGGCCTGCTCCTCGCCGGCGAAGGGGATGTTGTTTTCCGCCCGGCAGGCCACCACGCAGGCCTGGCAGCCGGTGCACTTGTCCAGGTCGATCACCATCCCCCACCGATACACCCTTCGCTCCTCCCCATCGCTCGCCATCTGGGTCATGCCCTGTAGACTTTCACCCGGGTAGCCGACCAGCCGACCAGTCCGGCTAGAGGGTCGCCGTCGCTCGCCAGGATCCAGTTGGGGTTCGCACCTCTATCCTTCGCCCACCGTCCGTAGGCGCGGTGGCCGAAGCCGAAGGGCATGTTCACCGTGTCCGGCCGGGCGCCGGCAAAGAGACGGGCGCGGGCCGGAATGCGCCCGAATGCCGACTCCATCCATACCTGGTCCTTGTCGGCGATGCCCAGCCGGCGGGCCGTCTCGGGGTTGATCTCTATCCAGGAGGTCCATTTTTCTCCCAGGGCCGGCCCGAAGACCTCCAGTAGCCAGGGCTCGTTGCCCCCGCGGCCCTCGGCCAGAGCCATACTCTTATAAGTGTTGAGGTACAGAGGGTATTCCTTCTCGTCGCCGGCGAAGTGCGCCGACTCATAGTGCGGCAGGAACGCCTTGTCCCCCTGGGCGGCAATCCCCACGTAAGCTCCGATTCCCACGTGAGACAACATGTTATCCAGCCTGTCGCCCGGGTTGGAGGCGGGGTTCTGGCCTCCTGCATCCGCTACGGTCTGGAGCCCGCGCTGCATTAGCTGAGCGTACAGCTCGAACTTCTTGGAGGGGGTGGTGAAGGGGTAGCCACCCTCGGTCTTTGCGGCACCTGGGTCCCACCAGCCTCCCTGTTGACGCAGACGCTCCCAATCGGTCCCGGCCGGGCTGGTGGAGGTGGCGGGCAGGCCCGCCAGGCGCTGGCGGAGCATCTCCTCGAAGTTGCGCCAGGGGAAGGCGGCGCCGACGGCTCCGCCCATCATCCGCGCCAGCAGAATCAGCACGTCGCCGGTGTTCGCCGTGTCGTACAGGGGAGTCACCACCGGCTGGCGAAGCCCCAGGACTGGGGAGCCCAGGTGAGGGGGCGGCTCGTCGTCCTGCAGGCGCTCCAGGAAGGTGCAGTCAGGCAGTATGAGGTCGGCATACTGGCTGGATTCGTCCATAAACGGAGAGAAGCTGACGATGAATGGTATCTTCTGAAAGGCTTGATGGAATTGGGTCAAGCCGGGCTGGCTGAAAAGCGGATTCGTGTAGTAGAGAAGAAGGGTATCCACCAGATACGGGTCCTGCCGCAGGATGCCATCGGCCAGGCCCTGGCTGGTGCCGTCGGCCAGCGGAAACCGGGAGGTCCCGGCCCGGTCGACTCTGATGTTGCCCAGCCCTTTCCGGGCCGCCTCGTCCAGCTTCAGGGGCTGGAGGGCCGCCAGAGGAGGATGTTCCTGGGCGATGACGCCGCCTGTCGCGCCCACGCTGCCTACCAGAGCGTTCAGGCTCTGGATGGCCAGGTGGCTGAAGAGGCCATTGGTATGGCCGGACACGCCCCGCTCTGCCACCGCCAGCGCCGGCCGGTGGGTGGCGAACTCCCTGGCCAGCCGGGTAATATCGTCGGCTGAAACGCCGGTGCGCTCCGCCACCGCCGACGGCGCGTACTCGTCGAGGACGAGGGCCGTGTATCCCATGTGCTTCTGCCCGTCCGGCCCCCTCCAGTCCTGGAAGCCGAAGACGCTGTCCTTCAAGAAGGCATCGTCGTACAGCTTCTCCTTGATGATCACGTGGGCGATGCTCAGGGCCAGGAGGGCGTCGGTCCCCGGTTGGATGGGAATCCACTCGTCGGCCTTGGCCGCCGAAGGGGAAAAGCGCGGGTCGATCTGGACGATCTTGGACCGGCGTCCGGGCGTGCCACGCCGCATGTGGCCGAAAGCGCGCAGGACGCTCACCGTGGGGCGCCACGCCTCGGCGAAGCTGACCCCAAAGCTCAGCAGATAGCTGGTGTTGCTCAGGTCGTACGCCGGCAGCTCATTTATGCCGGTGGCCAGGTAGTGGGCTTTGAGAGCGGCGTCGGCGCCGGAGAACCTGTTCTCCAGGTAGTTCGGAGACCCGAAGGCCTCGGTGAAGCGGGATAGCAGGGTGCCCATCTGTCCGCGGGTCCTTCCCGACCACACCATCAGGGACTGAGGCGCTCCCCGCCCTCGAAGTGCGTTGAGCCGGCTTGCCACCAGATTCAGGGCCTCCGGCCACGCGATACGCCGCCACTGGCCCTGGCCGCGCTCCCCGACCCTTTGCATCGGCCATTTGATGCGGTCCGGGTCGTATAGTACCTGGAGGGCTGCCTGCCCCTTCGGGCAGAGCTTTCCCCTGTTCACCGGGTACGACGGGTTGCCCTCGATCTTGATGGCCCGGCCATCTATCACCCTGACCATGATGCCGCAGCCCCCGTCGCACTGGAGACACACACTGGGCACCCAGGTGGCAACATCCTCGACGGCCGGCTCCTCCGCAGCCGCCGGCGCCTCTGGTTGAGGCGATGGCAGAGGGATGGATACATTGGGGAGCAGCGTGGCGCCGACCACGGTAGTCCCCGCCAGCTTCAGAAAGGTACGACGCCCGATGCTCACGTCAACTCCCCAACCACGAGCTACTTGTGACAAGCCACACAGTCAGTGGCGGCCCCCCGGCCCTGGTGGCACGCCAGGCAGAAGCCCATAAGGTCTCGCCCCGACGGGCCATTTGTCCCGTTCTTCCCGAACCCGGTGTTCCACTGGGTGCTCTCGCCGATGGCGCCGTGGCAGGCCTGACAGTCAAGCCCCTGCTTCAGGTGGAAACGATGGGAAAAGGAGATGTCGTCTGCCAGCTCGTACAGCCTGATCCAGGGGACTTCTTCGCCGCGGTCGCTGTACTGGCGGACCTTCGCTGCTTCCGGGCTCTTGCTGACGTCGGCCTGATGGCAACCCATACAGGTCGCTATCTTGGGCAGCCCGGCGTGGGGCGTGTCGTTCACCTGGGTATGGCAGGTCTGGCACGACACCAGCGACGTGTGCTTGGCGTGCGGGAAGCGGATCGGCTGCACCACCTCCTCAGCCTTGTTCGCATAGGCCACGGCGTAGCCGGCTCCGCCAACTATGATGAGCAGGCCCAGCAAGAAAGCAGCGAACTCTCGCACTACGGCTCCTTCCCTTTGCTCCGCCGGTTTTCCAGGGCCACGGGTGTCAACCTTGTCCGATAGATGCCAGTATGGTGCTCTCGTTAGGCATCATAAAGAAGCCACCTTACAAGCTTCCTGACAATCCGTTGAAGGCAGGTTCAAGTGATTGACAAACCTGGGGCGCAGATGTATCGTGCCTGTCGAGGAGTGGGGCGGTGGCGAGGAAGTGGTTTGTCTTTTCCGACTGGCGCTTGCAGACCAAGGTCTTGCTGCTGCTCATCGCCGGCCTCGTGGTGCTGTTCCTCAGTATGGCCTATCTGGGCTACCAGGCGGTGCAATACAGCACCGATCGCATGCTCGAAGAGCGCCTGTCCGTGGCCGAGTTCGTCGCCAACAACACCGATGCCGTCGTGCACCGCCGGCTGCGGCAGCTACAAGCCGTGGTCGCTGCTTCCTGGCAAGAGCCTGAGTATAACGAAAGTGCCAAGCCAACCATCCTGCCATCGCGCGTCGAGGAGGTGCTGGGCGGCATCATCGTCGTCGTGGACGAGGCCGGGCACGTCGTTTCGGCCGGGACCAACGGAGTGCCCTTGCTCGGCGCCAGCCTGGAAGCCCAGCCGGACGTGCTGGATGCCCTGAAAGACGGACAGCCGCGGATCTTGACCACCCAGGGCGCGCCCTTCGGTCCAGGGCCGATGGTCCTGTTGGTAGCTCCCCTTGGCCAGGTAAACCGGACCGGTGGACTGGTCATCAATGCCGTCGATCCGGCAGAGCTCGTGTGGGGCGGCGCCTCCCAATCGCTGAAGCTCGGACAGACCGGATACGCCGAGCTTGTGGACCAGCACGGGATGGTGCTGGCCCGGACCGAGCCGGGGCGCCCGCCGGACAAGCTGGAGAAGTCCGACCACGCCGACCGCTTCAAGATGCTGATCCGCGAGGATCGGCCGGTGGTGCGCACGTGCCACCGGTGCCACGAGACGGACACGGGAACAGCCCGGCGGCGCGATGTGGCGGCTTTCGCTCCCCTATCAGGCCTGCCGTGGGGAGTTGTGCTGCGCCAGTCGGAGGACGAGGCCCTGCAGCCCACTCGACGCCTGCAGAGCAGCTTGATCATTTTCGACCTCCTGGCCTGGCCGGTGGCGCTGATCGTCGTGTGGGCCTTCACCAGGCGGGTGGTCCGGCCCATCGGGCAACTGACGGAAGCCACCCAGCGCATCGCCGCCGGCGAGCTGGATACCCCGATGGAGTCATCCCGGCAGGACGAGATCGGCCGGCTGGCCAAGAGCTTCGAAGATATGCGGGTCCAGCTACGTCGCTCCCGCCAGCAACTGGAGCAGCGGGCGGAGGACCTGGAGGCGAAGACTAAGGAGCTTTCGGCCCTCTTTGAGGTCTCCAGCGCGCTGGCCTCCACGCTGCAAATGGAGACCGTGCTGAAGGGCACCACCGAGGCGCTGCGGGCGCTCTTCCCTGCCGCCGACGCCGGGGCGGTGTTCCTCTACCGTCCTGAAGAGCACCGCCTGGTGGCCGAGGCTTCCTTCGGGTTCGACGGGGCCGGGCCGGAAGTGCTGACGTTTGCGCCCGGCGAAGGCTGCGCGGGAGAGGCCTTCGCCAGCCAGCAGCCGGTGCTGTTGGAGGGCCACGAGCCGGCCGGCCCGGGTGAGAGGACCGTGGACGAGGGTGGAGACGCATCGCGGCTGTTGGCCGAGGGACCGGGGCTGGCCGTTCCCCTGGCCGCCGAAGACCAGGTGCTGGGGAGCCTCGCCCTTTACTCCCGGCGCGGAGGTGTCTTCTCGCCGTCGGAGATGCAGCTTCTCCGTAACCTGGCCAATCAGGCTACCCTGGCCATCCTCAATGCACGGCTCTTTCGGGAGGCCAGCCTTGCCGGCGCCTGGCGCGAGCTCAACCGGCTCAAGACCGAGTTTGTGGCCCGGGCGTCGCATCAACTGCGCACCCCGCTCACGGTGATAAAGAGCCTGGCCGAGACCCTCCTCCGCCGCGATGTGCGACTCAGCTCTCGCGAGCGGCGTGAATTCCTGGAGGGGATCGACCGTGCCGCGGACCGCCTGACGCGCTTGGTGGCAGACCTGCTGGCCGTCACTCGCTTCGAGTCCGGTAAGCTGGAGCTGCGTGCTGGGCCTCTCCCTCTCCCCGCGGTCGTCGAGAGAGTGGTGGCCGAATTTCGCCGGAATACCAGCCGCGATTTCACCGTCTCCATCGCTCCCAAACTGCCCTTCGTCTTCGCCGACCCTGACCGGGTGGAAGATGTGTTGAGCAACCTCATCTCGAACGCGGTGAAGTACTCGCCCGGCGGTGGGACCATCGTTGTAGATCTCCGGCCGGCGGACGGCCGGTCCCTACCCCCGGAAGTCGGCCTGTCGGGCAGACAAGGCGAATCCCCCGCCTTCGTCGTGGTATCGGTTACCGACGGCGGCGTCGGCATAGCGGCCGCAGACCAGTTCCGCCTGTTTCAACCCTTCAGCCGGATCGACAACCCTGTCACCCGGTCCACCGCCGGGGCTGGCCTGGGCCTGTACATCTGCAAGACCTATCTGGAGGCGATGCACGGCGCGATCTGGGTGGTGAGCGAGCCGGGGAGGCAGACCACCTTCAGCTTCTGCCTGCCGGCATTCCGGGGCGCAAATGCATCTGCTTCCGTGAAGTCCAAGCCTCGGGACAAAAGCCTGCCGTTCGCCCTGCCGGTCCGCGTGGCCGGACGGCACGTTCTGGTGGTCGACGACGAGCCTGATGTTCTGAAAGCGGTACGCCTCAGTCTGCGGGCCCATAGCTTCGAGGTGTCCGAGGCCGCCAGCGCCGAGCAGTTGTTTGCCTTCCTGAAGACGAATCATCCTGACCTGATCCTGCTGGACGTCGTGCTACCCGACGGGGATGGCTTTGAGATCGCTCACACACTGCGCTCCGATCCAGCCACGTTCGGGATCCCCCTGGTGTTCTTGACCGCCAAAGCAGGCGAGGACGATGAGGAAAAGGGCAAGCAAGCGGGCGGTGTGGCGTATGTGCGCAAGCCATTCGCCGGCCTCGACCTGCTGGAGGTGGTGGAGAGATCGCTGATATCCGTGGAGGCTGCCGCGCCCGGCAAAGACGATCCTGCCGGCAGCCCATCGGCGTGACATTGCTCAATGTTCTTGTAGCCTATGCATGGTCCGTAAGTTATTCTGTAAGGTCAACTGAGTATATTCCATTGCACAAGTAAGTGGTGGCAGGAGAGGATATGCTCGTACGCTTTCCGCTGTTACTTGTAGTGGACGACGATCCAACGATCTTGCGGTCGTTGCAGGTCAATCTGGAGGCTGATGGGTTTGACATTATGACGGCCTCTACCGCGCGCGAAGCTCTTGAGAAGACCCAGCAGAAGCTCCCTGATCTCGCCATCGTGGATCTGCTCCTTCCGGACATGCACGGGTTCCAGTTGTGCCAGGAGCTCAAGCGCTACCTGGACCTGCCGGTCGTGCTTCTGACGGCCGTGGACACCGAAGAGTCGGTGACCGACGGCTTGGACCTCTATGCGGAGGACTACGTTGTCAAGCCGTTCAGCTACCGGCAGCTCCTGGCCCGCATCAATCGGGTGTTGAAGCGGACGCGGCACCTCCTCCCCGAAAGCCAGATAGTGGTGATCGATAAGGAGCTGAGCATCGACTTCGCCAGGCACGTAGCCGTCCTGAATGGCGTCGAGATTCGCCTCACCCCCGTGGAAAGCCGCCTGCTGTCGGCGCTGGCCCGCAACCTGAACCGGGTGGTGAGGGATGAGATGCTGCTGGACGAGGGATGGCCCGACGGCGAGGGAGACCCTTGCAGACTGTGGGTGAATGTGCGCCGGCTGCGTCTGAAGCTGGAGGCCAATCCCGATGAGCCGAAGAGATTGATCACCGCCAGGCAGCAGGGATACAAGCTTCAGGCTGGCTTGTGACAAAGGGCGTTGGCCTGGCGGCTGCTTGCGCCGTGCCGGCGCCGGCCGGGTCGCATTGGGTGTGTGGTGGTGATGGCCCTCGGGGCCGCTGTTAGAAAGCGAGAGACTCGGATCTGACAGACAGAAGGGGGGTGGGCTGTGCGCACGCTTTGGGCAACGATGGCATTCCTGTTGATTGTGTCGGCCGCTTGCAGCCCGGGGCCCAAGGCCCAGGCCAGCTTTGAGCCCGTCCAGGTGGTGGCAGTGACGGCGGTGGATGGCCAGTTTGTCCCGTCGAAGATTGTGGCGATGGCGCTGCGCAAGGTGAAGCTGCAAGTCACCAGCCGCGATCTCGAATACGACATCGTGATCCCCGAATTCGGCGTGGGTCCGACCCGCATTCCGGCGCGCGGCACCGTGAACGTGTTCTTCGTCCCCTCCAAAGAGGGCACCTTCTCCTTCGAAAGCTGGCTGCAAAGAACGGCGAAGGGGACCATCGTGGTACAGAGCCGCCCGGTCGAGGCTGACACGCTGCAGAACCCGATACCCAGCACGCCCGAGTCAGTGGCTAGGGGCCGCCAACTCTTCATCCAGAGCTGCGCGCCGTGCCACGGGACTTCCGGGAAGGGTGACGGCCCGGCGGTCAAGGGCTTGAGCGACAGGCCGGTCGATTTGACCCAGGCTTACATGAGAGATGTTACCGATGGCGAGATGTTTTGGGTCATCGGCAACGGCTGGTACGGGATGCCGGCTTTCAAGAATAACCTTAGCGAGGAAGAGATTTGGCACCTGATAAACTACGTTCGGACGATCCATCAAAAGTGATGGGACTTTCCACAGTGGATGGGGGCGGCCCGGCGCGACCGGGTCCGGAAGGCGGGAAGGGCCTCGGCTGGAGTAAAAGGGGCAGCGGCCCGAAGGGCTGGGTCCTGGCCGTGCTGTTGCTGGGCCTTCTCGTAGCCTGCGAGGCACCGGCTAGACCGGCCTCCATACCTACCGTCGAGAAGACGTTTCCCACGCCGCCGCCCGTTCAGGCCGTGGCGTCGGCGACGCCGGCCGTTGCTCCTAAGACCGGTGGAGCGCCGGCCGGGGCTGCGGCCGCGGCTTCTGAGGAAAAGCCGAAAGGGGATGCATCCAAGGGCAAAGCGGTGTTTCAAGCGCGGTGCACGGCCTGCCATCCCAATGGTCAGGCGGGAGTAGGCCCCAGTCTGGTCGGATTCATCGCCCGAGGGGGTGAGGGTGACCTGGCTCAGAGGGTGCGCGCGGGCAAGGGCATTATGCCGGCCTTCACACCGGCTCAGGTTAGCGATGCCGACCTGGCTGATTTGGCAGCATTTCTCGCCACACTCAAATAGGAGGAAGACGCCGATGATTTCCATCACCACAAAGCGGTCCCGGCTGCTGATGATGACGGGAGCTTGCATTGTAGTTGCCGTGGCGCTGCTGTTCTGGCCAACTCCCAGCGCGGCCTTGCCGAATTACGCCGCTGCCACTGGCCAAGCCTGCGGCACCTGCCACGTCAATCCGGGCGGCGGTGGCCCGCGAAACGATTTCGGCCAGGCCTTCGAGGCCATTCCCACCCACGCCGACGACCCGGCTGGCGCTTTTGCCCAGGCGTCCGGCGCATCGGCGCCCCCGGCTCCGTCTGATCAGAATGGCGCATCAGCAGCACCGCCGGCTTCGCCCGACCAGGATGCATCGGCGCCAGAACCGGCCCCCTCTGACCAGGGTGGTCCGGCGCCGGATGCGGGAGCTTCGGATGCAGGTGCCCCGGATTCGCAGTAGGCTCTCGACTGTAAGCCCGGCGCCTTCCATCGTGAATCGAAGCTGACGTTGCACAAAGGGCGGCACAGGCTGTAAACTACTGCCAGGCCGATGTTCTACCGCCGGGTAACGCAGCTTCGACCGACAAAGAGGTCGGAAGGGGGCAATGTGGCGACTCAAGTCGATACTACGCAACCGCTCGCCGAGGCAGTCAAAGAGCGCTGTGGCGAGAACGCCTACCTGTGCTACTTCTGCAGGAAGTGCACCAGCGGCTGCCCGCTGTCTGCCCATATGGACCTCACGCCATCGGAGGTGATGAGGTCGCTGCAACTTGGCTTCGATGATCTGGTGCTGAAAAGCAAGACCATCTGGATGTGCGCTCACTGCGAGACGTGCTTCACCCGGTGTCCGCAGGAAATCGACATTCCTACTATGATGGATGTTCTCACCACCATCAGCCGCGAGCGGGACATCCGCCCTGCCCTGCCCGAAGTCGCCCTCATCAACCATCTGGCGATATCGTGGATTCGGCGGATGGGCAGGATGTACGAGCTGGGGATCATGGCCGAGCGCAACCTGCGGAGCGGGCAGCCCTTTCGCGACTTGAGGCTGGGCATGAAGATGTTATCCGCCGGCAAGCTGAAGCTGCTGCCCAGCTTCGTGCGCTATCGCGCCCCCTCCGGGCCTATCTACAGGGAAGAGCGGCTCGACCGGGCGGCCGCCGACAGCATACGGGCCGGCTACTTCCCCGGCTGCTCCCAACATTCGTCGGCAATCGAGTACGACATGTCGATTCGGGTCGCCGCCGACGCCGTCGGGCTGGACCTGGCCGAGGTGAAGGACTGGCCCTGCTGTGGCAGCGGCATGGGGCACGCGATGCCCCCCGTGGAGGCCGCGGCCTGGCCGATGAAGACCCTGGCCCTGGCCGCTGCCCAGGGCGAGACCAGGGTGACGATGGGCTGCGCTGCCTGCTACTCGCGCTTCCGGCGCAGCATCCACGCCGTCGAGCAGGACGCCAAGCTGCGGGCGGCTGTCGAGAAGGCCACCGGATATACCCTGAACAAAGGGATAGAGGTGGACCACCTGCTGGATACCTTCGTGGACGAGATCGGGCTGGATGCCGTCGGCCGGCGGGTGACCCGGCCGCTGGCGGGATTGCGCGTCGTCTCCTACTACGGCTGCCTGCTGACGCGCCCGCCGGAGGTGACCGGCGCCGACCACGCCGAGAACCCCCAGAAGATGGACCGTCTGCTGCGCCGGCTCGGGGCCGAGGTGCTCGATTGGTCGTATAAGACGGAATGCTGTGGCGCCAGCCTGATGCTGACGGAGCCGGGCGCGGCCCTCCCTCTCGCCGAGCGTCTGCTGCGGGAGGCGCAGGCCGTGGGGGCGCAGGCCATCGCCGTAGCATGCCCCTTCTGCCACGGCAACCTCGACCAGCACCAGGAGGAGATGGCGGGCCGACTCGGCCGCCGCTACGACATGCCCATCTTCTATTTCACCCAGTTGATGGGCCTG
>JAMCWG010000006.1 GCA_023475235.1 Chloroflexota bacterium | reverse complement strand
CAGATACGGCCAAGATGCGGGTGAGAATCGGGACCCGGCTCAGGTTGGCAAGCATATCTTCACTCCTATTCTCGTTCAGGCGAGCAAGAGATTGCACGATATCGGCCCGCTTAGCCGCGGCGTGCGACGTCGGGAACAGTTGCGGGGCACTGTTTCGCCCGGCACACTCGTTCCCCACATAGGTATTCGACCTAGGCCGTTGATACTTTAGTGGCATTGATGCGACAGCCGTATGGGACAGGCAACGGCGCTTCACGGCGGGCCGTTTCTGGCGACAGTCCTGGCGCCCTCTTTCCTGAGGACAGACACCGACTTCTTCCAACATCATTTTTGCTTCACTTCCCCTGAAGCGCGACAATTAAGCATCGAAAAGCAGGCCGAATGTGGCACAAGCCATGCGGGGAAAGGAGACTGTGATGAGCTACCAGTATGTAGTCTACGAGAAGAGCGACCATATCGCCCGCGTGACCATCAACCGGCCGGAAGTGATGAACGCCGTGCACCCACCGGCGCATATGGAGCTTGACGAAATCTGGAATGACTTCCAGGGCGACCCGCAGATGTGGGTGGCGATTCTCACGGGCGCCGGCGACAGGGCGTTCTGTGCCGGCGCCGATCTGAAGTACGCCGCGGAGCACCCTTCCGTGCGGCGGGTGCCGGCGACGCCGCGGGGCTTCGGCGGCCTCACCAATCGCTTCGACCTGTACAAGCCTGTCATTGCAGCCGTCAACGGCTACGCGCTCGGCGGCGGCATGGAGATGATGCTGGCCTGCGACATCGTGGTCGCGGCCGAGCACGCCACCTTCGGCCAGCCCGAGCCCCGCGTTGGCCGGATGGCGCCCTTCGGCGGCGTGGTGCGACTGGCGCGGCAGGTCCCCTTCAGGCAGGCGATGGGGCTGATTCTGACGGGCGAGCGTATCACCGCCCAAGAGGCCCTTCGGATGGGGCTGGTGAACCAGGTGGTGCCCCTGTCGGGGCTCAAGCCGACCGTCGATAGGTGGGCCGGCAAGATACTGGAGTGCTCGCCGCTGGCCGTCCAGGCGTCGAAGGAGGCTGCCCTCCGTAGCCAGGATATGCCGCTGTCGATGGCGCTAAGCACGAACTTCGAGTACACTGTCCGCCTGTGGAATTCGAACGAGGCCAGGGAAGGAGCGGAGGCCTTCGTCCAGAAAAGGAAGCCCCGCTGGCAAAACCCATAGAAGACCGGCCCATTCCCATAGATGCACCACAAAATGTAGCTGGAGGCAGTGACAAAGGTGACGGGAGCGCTAGAAGGCATAAAGGTCGTCGATTTCACGCAGATTCAGTTCGGCCCGAGCTGCACGCAGGTCCTGGCCGACTTCGGGGCGGACGTGATCAAGATTGAGAGGGTCGGCCGAGGAGAGTTCTACCGCGGGATCGCCTTTTACTGGAAGGGCGAGCCGATCCCAATGCTGGCCCTGAACCGCAACAAGCGTGGCATCGCCATCGATACCCGACCTCAGGCCGGCAAAGAGATCGTGTACAAGCTGGTGGAGCGGGCGGATGTGGTGGCCCACAACTTCCGGCCAGGGGTGATGGACCGGATGGGCTTCAGCTACGCCAGGCTCAGCAAGATGAACCCGCGCATCATCCTGGCCAACGGGTCCGGCTTCGGCCAGAGGGGGCCCTACGCCCACAAGCCGGGACAGGACCAGGTCGCCCTCGCGATGTCCGGCATAATGTGCCGGAACAGCGAGCCCGGCGAGGCCCCCGTCCCCCAGTCCACTCCCCTCGCCGATTTCACGGCCGGCCAGCTAATGGCGCAGGGCATCCTCCTGGCGCTGCTGGCCCGTGAGCGGACGGGGGTCGGGCAGGAGGTGAATGTCTCGCTGCTGGACGCGGCCGTGGGGCTGATGCCCCAGGAGGCGGCGGTCCTCCTCTCCACCGGCCAGGACCTCTGGGGCGGCAGGCGAAGCAACCAGCCGATCAACGGCATCTTCCAGACGAAGGACGGGTATCTGGTGATGATGGGAAGCTTCGCCCCGCGGCCGGTGCCGGATGTCTGCGCGGCGCTGGGGTTGCCGGACCTCTCGCAGGACCCCCGCTTCTCGTCCAAGGAGAAGGGCGCCGAGAACACCGGCGAGCTGCGGGCGCTAATGCAGGGCAGGCTGCGGGAGAAGACGACCGACGAATGGCTGGCCATCCTGGACCGGCACGACATCGTGTGCGGGCCGGTGCTGAACCTGGAGCAGGCCCTGCGGCATCCCCAGGTCGTCGAGAACGAGATGGTCTGGGAGATGGACTACAAGCCGTTGGGCAGGGTCGGGGCGCTCGCTCCGCCGGTCAAGCTGACCGGGACACCGGCCACGCTGCGGATGCCGCCTCCGCTGCTCGGCGAGCACACCGGCGAGGTCCTGGCCGAGCTAGGCTACAGCGCGGCCGAGATTGCCAGGCTACGTGCAGAAAAGGTAGTGGGCTAGATACCTGCGACGGCAAAGATCGAGGAGGCAAGTGATGGTCACGATCCAGGAGAGAGGCGTTATGGCGCCGATACGATCGGCCCTTTTCGTGCCCGCCCATCGGGACAACTTGATTCCCAAGGCCCTGGCGGCCGGCGCCGATGCCATAATCATGGACCTGGAGGATGCATGCCCGCCACCGGAGAAGACGAATGGACGCCGGGTCGCCAGGGAAGCGCTCGAGACCCTCGACTGGGGAAGGGTGAAGGCCACCGTGCGCATCAATGGCATGGACACCGCCCTGTGGCCGGAGGACCTGGACGCCATCGTCTGCAGGCAGTTGTATATGGTCCGCGTGCCCAAGGTTGAGACAGGGGAGGAGATCAAGCGGCTGGATGCTGTCCTGGGCTTTCTGGAGGCCCGGCGGGGCCTGGGGCGGGGCAGCCTGAAGATTGGGGTCTCGCTCGAGAGTCCTTTGGGCGTTCTGAATGCTTGGGGCATAGCCAATGCCAGCCCACGCGTAATCTCGATGGGCGGTGGCGGCCTGGACTACCACGCGGAGATGCATTCGGAAAAAAGGCCGGACGGTATGGAGTGCCTTTACCTCTACTCGGTGATCTTGCACGTGTGCTATGCCTGCGGCATTCACCCTGCTTATACTATCTACCCCGCGATTCATGACGTCGAGGGCCTGATAAAGGATAGCGAGTGGGCAAGGTCTATGGGCTTTGTGGGTCGCGCCTGCCTCCACCCCAAGCAGGTAGACCCGGTAAACAGGGTCTTCGGACCATCGCCTGAAAAGGTGGAG
This sequence comes from Chloroflexota bacterium, assembly GCA_023475235.1. Lineage (GTDB taxonomy): Bacteria > Chloroflexota > UBA6077 > FW602-bin22 > JAMCWG01 > JAMCWG01. The sequence continues at coordinate 97,053 of JAMCWG010000006.1, read as the reverse complement.
TGGGCCAAGCGGGTAGTGGCCGCCATCGAGGAGGGGCGCGAGAAGCGCTATGGCGAGATCACGCTGGATGGTGTGCTCATAGGGCCGCCGACCATCATCGAGGTCAAGCGCATCTATGCAATGGCTGGCCTGGAGCTCGACCCGGAGCTGGGATAGCGGTGGTAGGTTGGCGCCGTCTTTCTCCGGCGATGCGGGTGCGGTGACGACTTAAGTCGCCACTACGTGGTCACCGCCCATGGGACGCTTCCCAGCGACGCTTCTGCTCCAGGCGCACCCCCTCGTCGGTGGCCTGATAGCCCGCCAGGAACTCCTCCCGCAACTGGGCGAAGCGCCCGGCCACGATGGCCCGGCGGACCTCCTCCATCAGCGAGACGGCGAAGCGCAGGTTGTGGATGCTGGCCAGCCGATAGGCCAGCAGCTCCTCACAGCGGAAGAGATGGTGCACGTAGGCGGCGGAGAAGTGGGTGCAGGTGTAGCAGTCGCATCCTTCTTCCACCGGCGCATCCATCGTTCGGAAGGCGGCGTTGCGGATGTTGCGCCGGCCCCGGCGGGTGAAGAAGGCGCCGTTGCGGGCCACGCGGGTGGGCAGCACGGCGTCCATCATATCCACACCCCTGGCCACCGCCTCGAACAGGTCCTCCGGCGAGCCGACCCCCATCAGGTAACGCGGCTTATCGAGGGGCAGATGGCAGGTGGTCGCCTCCAGCACACGCCACATCTGGGCCTTGGGCTCCCCCAGGCTGAGCCCGCCGACGGCGTAGCCGGGGAAGTCCATTGCCACCAGCGTCTCGGCGCTCTGGCGTCGCAGGTACGGGAACAGCCCGCCCTGGACGATGCCGAAGAGGCTCTGGTCCCGGCGGGTCTGGGCCTGCCGGCAGCGGGCCGCCCAGCGGCTGGTCCGCACCATCGCCTGGCGATGGTGCTCCTCGTCGGCGTCGGAAGGGGCGCATTCGTCGAAGGCCATGATGATGTCGGCCCCTAGTTGCTCCTGGATGGCGACGGCCGACTCCGGCGTGAGGCGCTGCTCCGAGCCATCGATGTGGGAACGGAAGGAGACGCCGTCGGCATCCACCCGTCGCAGGTGACCCAGGCTGAAGACCTGGAAGCCGCCGCTGTCGGTCAGCAGATTGTGGGGCCAGCCCATGAACTTATGTAGACCGCCCAGGGCTGCCACGACGTCGGGGCCCGGCCGCAGGGCCAGATGATAGGTGTTGGCCAGCACGACATGGGCGCCAAGGGCCTCCAGTTCGGCCGGGGCCAGCGACTTCACGGTGGCCTGCGTGCCAACCGGCATGAACAGGGGCGTGAGCACCTCGCCGTGAGGTAGCGTAAGGCGCCCTGCCCGGGCGCCGGTATCAGGGCAGCGCGCCACGATCTCGAACTGCAAGAAGGGACCTCCAACCGCGTCAGGTAGCGAAGCCTATTATAGCACGCGCCCTGGATCGGAGGCGGGCAAGCTTCCCAAACTCACCTGTCTCCTTTCCCGGCGGGAGAGGAGGACGTACTTGCCAGTTTACGTCCCCCTTACCCAATGGGGAAGGGGGGCCAGGGGTCAGGTTGGCGAGGTGCAGCCGCAGGCAGAGGAAAGTCCCTACCGAGCTCCGGCATCGACGCACACCCCCAGCTCCTTCCCCAGGTCTACCAGGGCCAGCTAGGTATCGTCGGCCAGGGGAATCCCCTCCCTCAACCGCTGCTGGCGGGTGCGCAGCTCGGGCTCACCGGGGACCATCACCTCATCGAAGCCGGGGGCCGGCGGCACCCCCTTGATGCGCCCGCTCTTCACACGGGCGACATAGGGCGGGATGCGGATAACGCCGTGCGAATCGCGGCCTACCAAGTTGTTCTCCACCATAGATGCGGCCACCTGGGTCGCGATGGACGGCGGCGCGCCGGCCGCCTCGAAAAGCGCCGCGCCCACCTGACGCAGCAGATCTGCCGAAAACATCGACGTGTGACGCAGGTCCTCCTGAGAGCAGTTGCTGATTACGGCTGCATTCTATTGTGGTGACGACTGGCGGTCAAACACTATCACAGGGCGGAGAGGTTGGCCAAGCCGGCCGCCGCGCCCTGACCGCCCGAAATGCATGCGCTCATGCGCCAGAGTGAGCAATTGCTTGTCAAAAAGCAATTGCTTTGGCTGCAACATTCTTGCTTTTGCTCTTGACAAATGCTGGCAATGCAATTAGAATGCCAAGCTGTCGTGCATTAAGAGACCCAGGTGAGGAAAGGAGGTGAAAGCGCAGATCGAACTCGATCATCCAGACAAGGCGCGGCTGGCCGACGAAGGTAAACATCGAAGACCGGCCGGTCGCGGGTGACCCTCCTGAGGAACTCGCGTGTAACAAAGAAGCACTCCTTGGGAAACCAAGGTGCGTGGGGTGTGATACGTCGTGGAAATAATACTAGTTGCCCATCACAACCTTACCATCAAGATTCTCGCTACGAACGAAAAGAGTCGTAAGAAAGGTAAGGAATTTGAAGAGACTCGCAACATTATTGGCTATCCTATTCTTGACAACATCTGTCCTAGCCGGGCAGGGAGCATCTGCCCAGGTCCAAGCCGCACCGTGGAATGGTGTTCCTCACTTAACTGTAGACTATAACCAGGACGTCGAGACCTGGTGGTCACAGCACCCCTTCAATCCCCAGTCCTCTAATTACCGCCCCGACATCCAGTCTCCCAGCAATCAGGTCAACGCCCAGACCCAGTTCGGGGGAAACATACAGGCCGCCATCGATTCCCTGCCCGCCAGCGGCGGCACCGTGTATCTGCCGGCCGGCACTTACACCTCAGCCTTCAACATAATCGGCAAGAGCAACGTTCACATCATCTCCGATGGGGGTGCGGTCATACGGACTGGCGGCACAAGCCAGGTGGCTGGCTGCCAGCTCGCAACCGATTACACGAGCTTCAATCTGGCCGTCGCCAGCAAGGACCCCAGCGCCGTAGCTTGCGCCACCACCAATCGGATCAGCAACATCTATTTCAAGAACCTGACGTTCGACGGGACTGGCTCGAGCTTGATAGCAGTCACCCTCAACGCCGCTATGGACGTCGTCTTCGATAATGTCACCTTTCAGAACTACCGAGACCCGGGCGACGAGTATCACCGCGGCCTGATAAGCGGCTCCGCGGTGCTGGACAATATATGGGTCAGAAACAGCCATTTCGTCGGCAGCGAAGCCTTTGCCCTGTATCTGGACGGCTTGCACGGCGGTGGAGTCATCAACTCCACGATCGACGGCAATTTCCGCCGCGGGGCTCTGCTCTTTCTAACCAACGACGACTTTACGAAAGACTACAACTCGAATGGCACTCTGGACCCCTGGGAGATAAGAAGCGCCCAGCACAACGTTGTCTACGGTAACACGTTCGCGGGCGGCACATACGATGTCGTCAGCGTGACCGGAAGAGACAACCTGGTCAAGAACAATACCATCCAGAACAGGGTGACGACCCTCGGCAGCTTCGATTCGAAGACAGCGCTGGTCAACGACACTTTTGTCTACCGGTACTTCGGCAACCGGATCGTGGGCAACCGGGCAGCGTCGGTCAATTCCTTCATGGAGATCACCGCCGCCACCTGCCCGGCCGGGCAGACCAATATCGCGCAGTCAGGCCAATATCAGATCCGGGACAACAACAGCCAGGACCCTTCCGGCCAGCCGGTGAACGAGATCAACACCTCCTGCGCCACCATCCAGGGGCCGAACGTGGTGTCCAACAACTGCTTCGGCTCCAACTGCGCATCCGGGACCACGCCGACCCCGGCCGCCACGCAGACGCCGGCGCCTCCCACCCCGACGGCTACTCCGGGCACCCCTGTCCTGCCGGCCCCCAGCGGCGGCGGTGCCGGCTTCCCCCTCGGCATATTCGAGGACGGAAATATGACCTACGGCGTTGTCTCTGATTTCCAGGCGATGATCAACAACGCGAAGGCCCACGGCCTCGACTCGGTCCTGTTCACCAACAACTCGGCTACACGCGATGAGCCGATGCTGTCAGTATCTGACAGCCTGAACTTCAATGTCTTCTTCGCCCCCCACTACGAGCTTGACCGCAACTGGTGGCCCTCCAGCGTGGCCGCGACGCTCGACAACGCGCGGTCGGCGATCTATCCCCTGGTCGACCTAGTCAAGGGCCACGCGAGCGTCAAGGGCTACAACGTCGCCGATGAGCCGACCAACGACCTGCAAGACAAAGTAGTCCTGGCCGTTCAAGCTTTCAAAGAGCGCGCCCCGGGCAATGCTATTTCGCCCGTCTTGATCGGCATCAATCGCGGCGATGTCATCGACGCGGCCGCCAATCCCAGCCCGATGCTGATCGATGTCTACCCCATCGGCTACGCCAATCCAGCCTGCGACTACACGATGACCGGGTTCGGCTACACCAACCTGGACTTCTCAGGCTACGTCAGAGCAATGACCAAGAACAAGCCGGCGGACACGCCACTATGGATCATCCTGCAGACGCATAACTTCGGCACCGATCCGCTTTACTCGCTGCGTCAGCCGTCCGTGCCGGAAGTGCGGGCGCAGAACTGGATGGCCATCGGCGAAGGGGCAACCGGCATATTCTGGTTCATCTACAGCAGCGAGCAGGGCTGGACGGGCCTCAAGGACAATCCCACCCTGTTCCAGGAAGTCGCCTCGCTGGCGAACCGGGTGGCCCCGCTCCGAGGCACGCTGCTGGGCCTGCGCCGGACGAGCGATCAGTTCTCCGTGTCCGGCGGCCCCAATCCGTATATCAGCACCCTGACCAGCAAGGACGGGACGAAGACTTATGCCGTCGTCGTTAACAAGGGTAGCTGCGCCAGCGACCAGAGCCTGTCGGTCAGCTCCACGAGCGGCCTTCAGGGACAGTTGAGAGACCTGGAGACGAACCAGGTCTACGCCCTCGACTCGCCCATCGCTTTCCCGCCGGGCGACGGCAAGATATTCGAGTTCGTCGGCACTGGAGCGGTCACCACCACGCCCAGTCCCATCTCCAGCCCCAGCCCGACCGTCACCGGCACCAGCACCGGCGTCAATCTGATACAGGACCCGTCCTTTGAGGTCGATGCCGGCGGCTATCCGGCGAACTGGATCAGCCGGCCAACTGCCTCGCGTGACACGACGGTCGCCCATTCCGGCGGCGCGTCGCTACAGATGACCGGGCCGGCCGATTACTACTCGTACCAGTCGCTGGACCTCAGCCCCAACAAGCAGTACACCCTCTCGTTCTGGGTCAAGACGCAGGGCATATCAGGGCCGGGCGTGGCGATGCGCTATCCGCAGCTCAACGCGCCGGCGGACGTCCTGGGCCAATCCGCCTATACCAACGGGACGAACGACTGGACGCAGGTTGTCACGACCTTCAACACGCCGTCGAGCTACAGCAGTGGGCGGGTCGATATCCAGTGGCAACTGAACGCGGGAGACGCGGCCTGGATCGACGACGTCTCCCTGTGCGAAGGGCCTGTGCCCTGCGATGCAGGAAGCACTCCCCCGCCGCCGACGCCTGTTCCGGCCGTGGTGCCCTCGCCAACCTCGACGCCGGTTCCGACCGCGGTACCCTCGCCCACGCCGACGCCCGTGCCGACCTTCGCGCCCAGCCTCACACCGACCGTCAATCGCACCAATCGGGTCCAGAACCCTTCGTTCGAAGCGAATGCCGGCGGCTATCCGGCAAGCTGGGTCAGCCGGCCGACCGGCTCCTGGGATTCCACGGTCGCCCATTCCGGCAAGGCGTCGTTGAAGGTGACCGGGTCGGCCGATTACTATTCATACCAGTCGCTGGACCTCAGCCCCAACAAGCAGTACACCTTCTCGTTCTGGGTCAAGACGCAGGGTGTATCGGGGAAAGGCGTAGCGATGCGCTATCCGCAGCTCAACGCGCCGACGGACGTCCTGGGCCAGTCCGCGTTCATCAACGGGACGCGAGATTGGACCAGGATCACCACCACCTTCACCACGCCGTCCAGCTACTCCAGCGGAAGGCTGGACGTCCAGTGGGAGCTGAACTCGGGGGATGTAGCCTGGATCGACGATGTCTCGCTGTGTGAGGGCTCCACACCCTGCAACTAGCGTCCATCGCAGCCTTCGGCCGTCAACCGGTCGGATGAAGCCTCACAGCCTGAGGGCCCGTGGCGACGCCACGGGCCCTCAGCTTTGGTCACACGAGACCTGCGAACGGATCTGAAGCCGGGTGCCGTAGCGCCGCCGGCTCCAGCGCGTGGAGCAGGGCTGTTCGCCCAGGAGGACTTACCGCAGCTTTCCCCTGGCCAGCGAGGCGAAAATGCCTCCGCAGCAGAGGACGGCGAATACAGTGAACGCCGTCCGCGTGCTGGCCATGAACTGCGGATAGAATTCGGGCGTGATCTCTACCCTGCCGACATAGAGGGTGAGTATCAGCATCACGATGCCCATGCTGAGCATCTGACCGATGGACCTCATCGTCGCCAGTGTTCCCGAGGCCACGCCATAGTATCGTCGCTCTACCGAGCTCATCACGGCATTGGTGTTGGGGGAGGAGAACAGTGCGAAGCCGAAGCCCAGGATTACCAGGCTGGCGATGATATAGGCCAGACTGGTCGACGCGTCCAGGACCACGAACATAAAAAGCCCTATCGCCGTGAATGCCATCCCCAGCGAAGCCACAATTCTCGGCTCGATGCGGTCCGACAGCCGGCCGGCGAGGGGAGAGAAGATGGCCATCATTATCGGCTGCGACACCAGGACCAGGCCGGCACCCTCCGGGTCGAGCCCCTTGGCGTACTGCAGGTAGAGGCTGAGCAGAAAGCCCACGCCCGCCGTTGCGCTGTAGTTGACCAGCGCCGCCACATTGGAGAGAGCGAACACCACATTATGCCGGAACAGGGTCAAGTCGAAGACGGGGCTTTTCGTCGCCGTCTCCCATTTGATGAACACGAAAACCCCTAGCACGCCCGCCAGGAACAGCCACGCGCCCGCCAGGTCGGGCAACAGGGTGAAGCCGTACATCACTGCTATCAGCGTCAAGCTGTACACCGCGGAGCCGGCCAGGTCGAACTTTTCGCCGCGGGCCTCGGCCCATTCACCCTTCAGCTTCAAGAAGGTGAGGGGAATTATCACCAGCCCGAGCGGAACGTTGATCAGAAAAATGCTGCGCCAGCCGAGATACTGGGTCAGCAGCCCCCCCAGGAATGGCCCCAGCGAGAGGCCGGAGTAAACGGCGGCCACGTTTATCCCTAATGCCCGGCCTCGCTCCCCCGCTGGAAACACCGAAGTCAAGATTGCCACGGACGTGCCGGCTATCATCGCGCTGCCGATGCCCTGCACGACCCGGAAGGCGATCAGCGTGAGTGCCGAGTTCGACATCGCCGACAGCAACGAGGCCAGCATGTAGACGAAGATGCCGTAGGTGAAGACCCGCCTCCGGCCGTGAATATCGGCGATCCTTCCCAGGGGCACGAGAAAAATGGCCGCGGCCAGAATGAACGAGGTGGCCACCCAGCTCAACTCGACGGCATCCGCGGCGAACTCCCGTCCGATTGAAGGCAGCGCGATATTGACCGAAGCGGACATGAATGGAGTGAGAAAGACCACCAGAGTGGTTATGAACAGAATCGAGCCCTTATCGGCCGTGACTTCCCTGCTTACCTGACTCTTCATCACCCGTCCCCAACACAATGCTGCAGCACTACTCCTCGAGCGAGGCTGTCGTCACCCTCAGAGTCCCCACTAACATCATCGGCCAAATGGCCGCTGCGGGCAAGGCCCGCTGTCCTTCCAGTTATCCATTGTGCAGAAACTGCGCCACATCGCCGTCACGGAAGACGTAGTTGCGTCCTTCGGACCGAAGCAGCCCCCGCTTGCGCGCCTCGGCCAGGCTGCCGCAGGCGAGGAGCTCGTCGTGGCCGATGACCTCCGCCCGGATGAAGGCCCTGGCGATGCTGGTATGGATAACCGATGCAGCCTCTACGGCGTTCGCCCCGCGTTTCAACGTCCAGGCGCGGACCTCATCCTCGCCTACGGTGAAGTACGAGATCAGGTCGAGCAGCCGGTAAGACGCCTGAATGACGCCTTCAAGAGCGGGCTCGGTCAGCTCCAATTCTGCCCGGAACTCGTCTGCTTCCTGCGGCGGAAGCTCGGCCAGCTCCATCTCCAGCCGGCCGGAGATGGCCGCCACCTGTGCTCTTTCGTCCTCCCAGCGGGCCCGCACGCGCTCCACCAGGTCGCGGCCGGCGCCGCCGTCGCCGGCGTTTAGCAGGACCAGCCAGGGCTTCTGCGTCAACAGGCAGTAACCCCGCAGCAACGTTTCGTCGTCGGGGTCGAGGGCCACCGATCGGGCGGGCTTGCCGTCGATAAGGGCGCGCTGCATCGCTTGGAGCAGGGCGTACTCTCGCGCCCGCACCTTCTGCTCGGCATCGGTTCCCTTTCGCAGGCGCACCTCTTTCTCGAGCCGCTCCAGCCGCTTTTCCACCACGCCCAGATCGGCCAGGAGCAGCTCGGTGGAGATCACTTCCAGGTCGCGCTGGGGGTCGAGGGGACCCAGAGGATGGGCGACTACGTCGCTGGCGAACGCGCGCACGACGATGAGGAGCGCGTCGCTGTTACGCAGGTAGGCGAGGTGCTGACCGGCCTGGCCGTCTCTGCCGGCGCCCTGCGTCAGGCCGGCGACATCCACGTAACGCACTTCGGCCGGCGTGACTTTGCGGGGGTGAAACAGCTCGGCCAGCGCCGCCAGCCGCGCATCGGGGACCTTGACGACGGCCTGGTTCGGCACGGTGGAGGGCGCCGAATAGGTGGCCACCGGCACCTTGGCCAGGCTCAACGCGTTGAACACTACGGTCTTCCCGGCACCGGGCAGACCCATAATCCCAATTTCCATTGACTCGCAGGTATACCTCTGGACAGAAGGGACTTTCGAGGGGCCACACTGGAAGAGACCCCTGACTGTAGCGAAAGTGAGCCCCTCCGCAGACGCGAACTGGAAGCATCCCGCGACCCTTGGGCCACGTTATGCTTCCAGCGACGCTGCTTCCTGACCCGTCCAAAAACCCCAACAAATAGTGGGCGAGGAGGGACTCGAACCCGCGACCTCACGGATGTGAACCGTGCGCTCTAACCGGCTGAGCTACTCGCCCCGGCGCTAGTATTGTACCAGAACGGTCGCGGAGCTTCAAGCTTTCGCGCTTCGGCGGGCCCACCAACCTCGTCGCGCGTGGCGAGCTATGTTATGTATAGTCGAGGACACCCCGCCGGTCGGCGGGGTGTCCTCTCTATCGAAATAATGTGTCCGTAGCAGCGTCTCGGCGGCCCTCACCCGGGCCGCCGCGATGAGCGACCGATGATCGAAGGACCACTAGGCCTTATGATTCCTGGTGTCGCCCCCGCACCCTGTGCTTCGCGAGGGCGACGGATGCTGTGACTCCCCTCCTCAATCACCTGGAAGCATCACCGGCGTGATACCCTGCGTTGCCCTGCTACCGCATCTGCCCCCCAGGAGGGGGGGGAGTCATCTGGCCGGTTTCGGCCATCATTCCTCCTACCCAGCCGCCGATTGCGGCGAAGATCAAGCCGAGTATCATCGCGATGAAGGTGCCCCAGGCCGCGGCCTGAATCCCGGTCGGGGTGGCCAGGGCACCAGGCGCACCGGCGCCCAAGCCGATGGTCGCGCCGATCACCCCGGCAAGGCCGAAGCCTCCGAGGAAAACGAAAGCCGACATCGTTATGGCCCAGACGACCACTCCCTGTAGCCAGCCCCAGGCTGGTCCCGAGACGGCAGACGCCCGGCCGGCGATCCAGCCGCCGACGAAGAAGCCTACAATCAGCATAATCGCGCCCCAAATGGCGGCGCCTGTCGTTGTTAGGTCACCGCCAACCTGAAGGCCGAAGGCCGCCCCCAGCGCACCCAACAGAACGACGACGCTGAACGCCACGAAGAGGCCCGCGAAGATCGGCCCCCACCGGGTGATATCTCGGGGCCAAGCCGCCATGCCTGGCGCCATCACTCCGTAGATGTCGGCGCGGGTGACAGTCGGCTCCATCGTCTCGCGCCGGGGCTGGCTGGTCATCGGCTCGCTTCGGACCCCGCCTGGCTGCTCGCCTCCCGGCGGGTAGTTTGGTCCGCTTTCCATAACCGTTACCTCCACATCTTGGAACTGCCGCCCTTCTGCATAAGGGCTTCCTGCGTAACGAATTGCGACCTAACGCTACGGACACATCACCTCAATCTAGAATCGCTGCGACCCCCGCTTTTCTTTCGCGCCTGCAAATACCCTCAAAGTATGTCACTCTCAGGGAAGGGAGGAACGGGAAGAGACCGGCAGTGCGTGGGCGGTAAGTCCTTGTGGTGAATTCACGGGAGTGTACCTGCCTCGGGGGCATCCTCGGGACGTCTGCGTCCCCGGGTCTTGATGTCGATATCTCTCCTAACCCACCATTTAGGATACAGTTCCTCTATACACCATACTACGCCCGATTGCTGCCAGCGTCAACCCGGGTGGGCTGAAGGGGTCTCGGGTCCGGTGCTTCCTTCGCTGAAGGCTTTACGGACAGAGGGCCGGGGCAAATACATTGGACCACTGGTGACACTGCCGGCTGCGTTCTCGCGTCGTGGCGTCGAATTGCGAAGGGCAGTCGGTGGGGATAGCAGACCGGATATCTCCACCGACTGCCCTAACGAAAAGGGTGCTGGACAACCGCAAAGAGGTGGTCGCGCTTCGGCAAGTGGCTTGAGTGCCGCTGTTCGTCCCCTTTTGCCCTGTCCTTTTGGACCCTGTGTCCCCGTCCGACCCTGCTCAGGCGAACATCCTGGATGTCTTTTCTCATCCTCATGCTATGGCCTGCCCGTACCGTGGTCAATCAAAATTCACTATGAGTAACATATGAGCGCGGATAGAGTTTTTTGGTCAGGAAGGCTAGAGAATCATTCGCCAATCCAAATGAAAAGGTCCCTCATCCTTCACCCCTACGCGCGTGGGGGTGAAGGATGAGGGACCAGCCTTCTCTGTCGGCGTATCCGCTCGGCGCCAGAATGGTCAGTCCGCAGTTACCTCCACTCTGCTGCCCTGCCGGGACAGGGCCTGTTGAGGCTCGGCCTCAGCCGCTTCTCCCTGCCGGTTCGCCAGTCTTGCCAGGAGAGGCAGCAGCCACCGGTCCACTCCCCAATAGCCAGCGGTCTTCCAGGCGATGATAAGCAGTACCGCCAACACCAGCAACACCGGGTTGGTGCTCGCCGAGCCGGCCAGCATGAAGTTGAAGTTCATCAGGGCGCCAAAGAACGCAGCCACGCCCACAGCCGCACCTATGATGAGCGCAATCCCGATGGCAAGCTCGCCGGCGACGACCAGCTTGGCGAACCAGGTGTAGTGCCCTCCCTCCAGCATAGCGCTCAGGAAGCCGCGATACCAGTCGTAGGTTATCGCGGGCTTGCCCTGTGCAGGTATCGCCACTGCCGCCGTCCAGAAGCCCTTCAGCGCCAGCCCTGTGCTGGTCCAGGCCGGGTTCTCCAGCTTGTGCACACCCGCTTCCAGCCATTCGTAGCCGACGAAGAGCCGGACGATCACCCAGACGACCGAAAGGACCGGGTTGTTGAACAGGGCTTTCAGCAGAGGCGGATCGGACAGGACGGGGGCGCGCTTGCTCTCAGCATACAACATCATGTGTCTTCCTCCCATACCACCACATTATCCGAGGTCAATCCTCAGCAGACCATATTGTCGAGTAATATGATCTGCATTGTTATGATAGGTTTGCGGCGCGCCGGGAGGAATGTGTAAGCGTCCTGACGTGTCCGGAATACTGTCCCTCCTCCTTGGGACAGTATGACAAACGTACGTTGGCTATTCTACGTAGTCATCGATACCGTGTCTGAGCGCATAGGCCGCGGCTTCCACCCGGTGGGCCAGGCCCAGCTTGTCGAAGATGCTGCTCACGTAGTTGCGGACCGTCTTCTCGCTCAGGAACACCTCGGCGGCAATCTCGCGGTTGGTGTGTCCCTTGCTGATGAGGGCCAGTATGCGCAGCTCCTGGGGGCTCAGCCCGTTGAAGGCGGCCTGCTTTCTCGATTGGGCCGCTTCGCGCAGCTTTCCGAACACGCGCCCGGTCAGCGCGGGGTCAAGAAGCGATTCGCCGCGCCCCACTGCCTCGATCGCCTTCACCAGGGCATCGCTGCCGATCTGCTTGAGGACGTAGCCGGCTGCCCCGGCGGTGATGGCCTCGAACAACAGCTCATCCTCGGTATACGAAGTGAGCATGATTACTCGCGTCTCCGGATGCTCGGCCACGATCTGCCGGCACGCCTCGATCCCGCTGCCGCCGGGCATACGCACGTCCATCACCACGACGTCCGGCTCCAGCTCGCGAGCCATCGCCACGGCCTCATCGCCCGAGCCCACCTCCCCTACTATCTGGAAGTTCGGATGCCGGCTCAGCAGCGCGCGCAAGCCTATTCGGACCACCTCATGGTCGTCGACCAGAAGGATACTCAGTTTTTCGTTCACCGTCGCTATGGCTTCTTCCTCAGCTCCGAGTACGGGATCTCCATATCGACCCGGGTCCCTTTACCCGGTGCGCTGTCTACTCTCAGGGTGCCGGCGATCTGCCGAGCCCTTTCGGCGATGTTCGACAGCCCGAGCTGATGGTGTCCGTCGTCAGGCGGTGAATGCGCCGTGTCGAAGCCCCGGCCGTCGTCGCTGATCAGCAGCCGTACGCCCTGAGGCTGGTACTCCAGATTGATGGTCACCTGGCTGGCGTCGGCGTGTCGGGACGCGTTGCTCAGCGCCTCTCGGGCCACCTGCAGCAGGTGGAAGCGCTGTATGGCCGAGACGTCTCCCTCCGGCTGGCCGGTTATCTGCAGACCCACCCGGGTGGGTCCCTGGCCGAGCCCGGCCGCCAGCCCGGCCAGACTCGACTCCAAGGTATCCTGTTCGGCAGGGGCATGCAAGTCGAAGATGTAGGCCCGGATATCCCCCACCACTTTGTCCAGGGCCATCATCGCGGCCTCCACCTTGCTTTGTCCCACCGGCAGGTCCTCGGCCATCGTGTAGTGCGCGTCTTCCAGCACCAGGCCGGCGGCGTAGATCGATTGAATGATGCCGTCATGCAGCTCCCTGGCGATGCGCTCCCGCTCAAGGGAGAGGATTCGCTCCTTTTCCATTGCCTCGATCAACTGGTCGGTCTCACCCTCGAACACCTGCAGGGCGCGCACGACAAAGTAGGCCATCGCGATCCCAGCCAGAGACCGATAAATCGGCACGGGTATGCCCAGCTCGTGCTCGACCCGCCCGGCGTTGATCAACAGGGCCAGCGGGAAGGCCCCCGGTAGGGCGGCCAGGTCACCGGGGTGGGCGGTCGGAAGCGGCTCGGCCACCACCAGGCCTCCGAACACGGCATACCCGAAGAAGGCGAAGGCCGCATCACGAAGGCAGGTCCGAAACTGGGCCAGCCCCTGCTGCCCAATCATCTGCGTCTGGCGGAGCAGCCCCAAAGCGATCAAGAATGCGCCCGGCAGCGCCATCGTATAGCGGCCCAGAATGTCGGCCGAGCGCACCAGGGTTTCCTCAGAAGAGCCGACCGACAGCGAAAGGCCGAACCACAAGGCCCAGGCCGCCAGGACGAGGCCTGGCACACGATCCACCAGCTTCCAGCGTGGCGACCTCGCCGCCATCAGCCGGACGCCCAACTGCAGCAGGAAGTAAAACGAGAGCGCCTGCAGGGAAGACTGCGCGAACCGCATCAGCGAGATTACGTTGTCCGGCAGATAGGACCTTTCCAGCGGGATCACGATGTAGCCAAGCTCGACCGTGCCGTGCGCCAGTCCGAACCCCGCCAGCAGCAGCAGGTGCCTTCGCAGCTCGAGGCGGCTTCGCCCCCGCGGCTGCATAGCGATCGCCAGGCCCATAAACAGGAAGACCTGGCCATAGATCAGGTATACCAGGGTATTGATCGCCTGAAACAGATTATGAATACTTTCCATATAGATTTTCCCAATAAGATTATACCCGGTCCTGGATTCCAATCAAGTCATTTGCCGGCCGCTTCCCTTCGGTTTGTCCTTCGCTGTTCATCGGCGTATACTGGTCCGTGATATGCAGGCAATGAGGCTCTCGCGTACAGCACCCCGTTTCTTCTACGGGTGGGTGGTCGTCGGCGTGTGTTTCCTGACGCTGGCCGTCACCTACGCCATCTCCCACGGCTTCTCGGTCTTCTATGTCGCCATCCTCCAGGAATTCGGCTGGACGCGGGCCGACACCGCCGCCGCCTACTCGCTCAACCGGATCGTCAACGGCTTCACCTCGCCGTTAGGCGGCATACTGGTGGACCGCTGGGGGCCGCGCCGGCTGATACCTCTGGGAGCCCTGATTCTCGCCATCGGCCTGTTCCTGACCAGCCAGTTGCAGGCACTCTGGCAGTATTACATTTACTATGGGGTAATCGTCGCGCTGGGCATCACCTGCACCGGTATGATTCCAAACACCACCATTCTCACGCACTGGTTTCAGCGCTGGCGCGGCACCGCCGTGGGCCTCTCCTTCGCCGGCGTCGGCGCGGGGATGTTCCTGATCGTGCCCGGCGCACAGTATCTCATCTCGAACTTCGGCTGGCGGCTCTCCTACATAGCCCTGGCGGGACTGGTGCTGGCCGTTCAGCCGACGCTGAACGCCGTCTTCCAGCGCCTGCGCCCGCAGGAGAAAGGCCTGCTGCCGGACGGCGAGGCCACCGCCGCCGGCCAGCAGCCCCGCCCCCGCCAGCGCCGGGTAGTCGTGGTCGACCGCGCGTGGGCTGAGCGGGAATGGACGGTGGCGACGGCCCTCCGCACCCACCGCTTCTGGCTGCTCTTCGCCACCCTGGTCCTGGCCTCCATCGCGACTCAGACCTGGATGGTGCATCAGGTGGCACTGATGGTGGATGCGGGCTTCGACGCACTGCTCGCCGCTTCGGTCTTCGGTCTGATGGGGGTTTTCGCCTCCGTGGGCAAGATCATCTGGGGCGTCGTGTCCGACATGCTGAACCGCGAGTGGTCGTACACCATCGGCAGCGCCGCCACCGGCGCCGGCATATTCGTGCTGTTGTGGCTCACCATGACGCCGGAGTCGTGGATGCTGCTGGCCTTCGCCGCCCTCTTCGGCATCGGTCAGGGCACCATCGCCCCGCTGTTCTCCGGCGTGTCCGCCGACATCTTCCAGGGACGCAACTTCGGCAGCATCTGGGGCGTGTCGTTCATCGGGGTGGGCCTCGGCACCGCCCTCGGGCCGTGGCTGGGAGGCTACTCCTTCGATCTGACCGGCGATTACCAGGCCGCCATTTGGGGCACGCTGGTGGCCCTCGTCGCTTCCGTCATCGCCGTCTGGCTGACCGGGCCCCGCAAGGTGCGGCGCATCGCCCGCGCCGAGGGCGCTTGAAGCAATAGCGGGCAAACTGGTGAGGGGCCACACGAGGTGGCCCCTGTCACGCGGCTATCAGTCGCGGTGGTGCTGTCAGAGGAACAGTTGTCTATAGATGCGGCGAGATCCTGCGGGTGATTTGCTCTTTGGGCATGTAGCCGACCAGCCGCTCTGCCGGCTGGCCGCCCTTGAACAGAATGAGGGTGGGGATGCTCATCACGCCATACTCTTGCGCCTTTTCAGGGTTATGGTCTACATCCAGCTTGGCGACTTTCAGCTTTTCTCCCTGCTCCTCCGAAATCTGTTCTACCACTGGGGCTACCATCCGGCACGGCCCACACCACTCCGCCCAGAAATCGACCAGGACTGGTGTAGAGGATTGCAGCACTTCCTGCTCAAAAGTCGCATCGGTAACGGCCACGGGCTTGCTCATCGTTCAGCTCCTTGTTTGGTGGTGAACATCATCACCTCACTGTCCACGCTGCAGGCGCCGAGCAGCCGCCCCCTGGAGAGAGACGACCGTCGCGCCCCGGCAGCGCCATTGACAACAGAAAAAGCATACCATCACTCAGGTTAAGGGTCAAGGGCCCCGTTATGTTATAATATCTTAACGATGGCACACTCAGTCCATCATAGGAGGCTTTCGCCTTGAGTCTGGCCGTGGTCATACTGGCGGCGGGACAGGGCACCCGTATGAAATCGCGGCTGCCCAAGGTGCTTCACCCGGTCGCCGGCCGGCCCATGCTGGAGTATTCCCTTCAGGCAGCCGCCGCACTGGGCGCGGCGCGCACCCTGGTGGTGCTCGGTCACCAGGCGGACCGGGTGCGGTCGGTGCTCCCCCCCGGCGCGGAGGCGGTGCTCCAGGAGCCCCAGCTCGGCACGGGCCACGCCCTGGGCCAGGCCAGAGCCGTCCTCGGCGACGCGTGCGACGAGATACTGGTGCTCTATGGGGATATGCCGCTGCTGCGCGCCGGGACCCTGCGGGCGCTGATCTCGGCACGGCAGAACGGGCCGGCGAGTGTCCTCACGGCGCGGCTCCCGGACCCGACGGGCTACGGCCGCATACTCCGGGACGGGGCCGGTAATCTGCGCGGCATCGTGGAGGAAGCGGAGGCTACCTCCGAGGAAAAGGTCATTACGGAAGTGAACTGCGGCATCTACTGCTTTCAGGCGGCGCGGCTCTGGGACATCTTGCCCGGATTACCGCGCCACGCCGACGCCGAGTACTACCTTACCGATGTCATTGCGCTGGCCGCCGAGCAGGGCACGCCGGTGGTGGGCGTGCCGGTCGGCGACCCTGATGAGGCTTCGGGCATCAACAACCGGGTGCAACTGGCGCGCACCGACGCCGTGCTTCGTCAGCGCATCCGCGAGCGGCTGATGCTGGCAGGCGTAACCCTGCTGGACCCCTCGTCGGCCTTCATCGACGACACTGCTGTCATCGCCGCCGACACCGTGGTCCACCCGAACACCTTCATCGAGGGGCGCACCAGCATTGGAGAGGGCTGCATCATCGGGCCCAACACCCGCGTCGTCGACTCGACTATCGGCCAGGGATGCCACATCGTCTTCTCGGTCTTGGAAGAGGCCACTTTGGAGGAGAACGTGCGAGTTGGCCCATTCTCTCACCTGCGAGCGGGGGCTCACCTGTGCTCCGGCGCCTACCTCGGCAACTACGCAGAGGTCAAGAACTCGCGCCTGGGGCCGGGCACACAGATGCATCATTTCAGCTACATCGGCGATGCAAGGGTAGGGGCCAACGTAAACATCGCTGCCGGCGTCATTACCTGCAACTTCAACTCCGAGACTCAGGAGAAATACCCCACTGACATCGAGGACGGCGTTGCGCTGGGCAGCGATACGATGCTGGTCGCACCCGTGCTGGTGGGACGGGGTGCTGTGACCGGCGCCGGCTCGGTGGTGACACACGATGTGCCTCCGGAGACCGTAGTGCGCGGGGTGCCCGCCGAAGCCGTCCGTCGGGTGAGGCCGCGGCGGTCCTCAGCCTCGTCGGCCTCAAAGGGGCTAAGTTAGGGTTGGACCCTGATAGTTCGATTGAATTAGCGTTCCTGGTGCTCGGGCTGATCCTCTCAGCCCTGGCCCTGGCCGCAGAGACATCCCTGCGATCCCTACCTCGACCACGCCTCCAACATCTCGCCGAGAACGGCGACAACCGCGCTGCCATTCTTGAGAGATGGATAGAGCGGTCCGAATACTTCTTCACCGCTACGTCGGTTGTCGGCATCGTGGGCACGGTGTTGGCGGCTGCGATGGCTATCCTGCTGACCCAGGCATTCTCCGTCCTCGCCGGGGCAGTCGCGGTAGCCATAGCGCTGCTCCTCGTGCTGACTGCCACGCGCACCCTGGCCCACCATAGCCCGGAGCCGACGGCGCTGGCCATCGCGCTGCCGTTCAACATCGTGGCGACGCTGCTGTCTCCCTTGACGGCGGTGCTCTCGCTCGCCAGTAGACTGTGGCACCGGCTATTTCGGGCCCGCGAGGTCGGTGAGGCCCCGATGGTCACCGAAGATGAGCTGCGCGCCTGGGTGGATGCCGGCGAGGAAGCCGGCATACTGGAAGAAGAAGAGCGCGAGATGATCGACAGCATCCTCGAGATGGAGGAGACGACCCTTCACGAGATTATGGTGCCGCGGCCCGACATCGTCGCCACTCCCGGCGATACGCCGGTCTCCCAGGCGGCCGATCTGGTGATCCGCTACGGCTACTCCCGCTTCCCTGTGTACCAGGACGCCATCGACAACATCCTCGGAATACTGTACGCCAAGGACCTGCTGCGCGAGCTGCGCGAGGGCCGCGTCGACAGGCCGGTGAAGGACCTGGTCCGCCCGGCCTATTTCGTGCCCGAATCGAAGAAGGCGAACGAGCTGCTCCAGGAGCTGCAACGACGCAAGGTGCACATCGCGCTGGTGGTGGACGAGTACGGCAGCATTGCCGGCCTAGTGACCATCGAGGATATGCTGGAGGAGATCGTGGGCGAAATTCAGGACGAGCACGACCGTGAGGAGCCGAAGATACAGATCCTCGGCGACGGCGAGGCCGCCTTCGACGCCACAGTCAGCGTGGACGACGTGAACGAGACCCTGGGCCTGCATCTCCAGGTGGAGAACGTGGACACCATCGGCGGGCTGGTCTACGAGCGGCTGGGCCAGATTCCCGTGCCCGGCGATACCGTGACCGCTGACGGCGCGAGCATCACAGTCCTCTCCACCACCGGCCGGCGCATCCGCCGCGTGAGGGTCATGGTACAGCGTCCGGACTCGGCGGGGGCCGAAGGGAAGCCGGAAGCGAACGGAGGGAAGCCGATCAGCGGCGAGGGGAACGGCCCGTCCGCACCCCCCAATTCGACGCAGAGGTAGCGCCAGGCTTATAATGATCGGGCCTGTCCTGATCTTCGAAGGCGATTACCTGGGCACTCAGCGCTAGCATTTCGGTCTTGAGTAGACCGCCCGCGCAGACAACGCAGGCCCAGCCCAGCTACTACGATTTGAGATGGAGTGAATATGTCGCCGAAGCGAATGCTGCCCAAGGTCGATCCCGACCTGTGCATCGGCTGCGGACTATGTGTGGCGGCCTGCCCTTACGAGGTGCTGGAAATGGAGGACGGCCTGGCCGTAGTGGTGAAGCCGCTGGCCTGCCAGGTGCTGCGGGCCTGCGAGGAGGCCTGCCCCACCGCCGCCATCACGATGGAGGAGCAGGAGGTGGATGAGCAGGTGGCGCCGGAATAAGGGGCGGACGGTCTAGCTTGCCGGCGGCGGCTCGGGCGCGGCGGCCTCCGGCGGCACCAGCCCCAGCTCCTTGGCGATGTCCCCGCCGTTGGCGATGGTCACATCCCCCGCCTTCGCCCACGGCACATCGACTTTCCACCGCTGGAACACCGCCCGCTGCGCTCGCACTACAAAGACATTGCCGAAGTCGCCATAGGACTGGGGCAGGCCGTAGTGGTCAAGCCAGGCGGGGTCGGCGAAGTAGCGTGCTTTGATGGCCGGGTCCTGGTCGAGGTAGGCGAGGTGGCGGGCCACCACCTGGTCCCAGGGCAGGCCCGTATCCGGCGAGTTGTCGAAGGGCTTGGGCACCTGGCGCACGGTGAGAAGATAATCGTCCTTGCCCGCCTTGCTCAGCTGGTCGAAGACGTTGACGAAAGCGACCTGACCCCTTTCCGGTCGCCACTGGAGGGCCTGCTTCTGGGTAGCCTGCGAAATGAAGCCATCCCAGACGAAGCGACGGGAGGCGGGGTAGCCCAGCTCGTCGACGCCGCCCAGGCGCTGGAACTCGTCCCAGAAGCGGGCGGGCAGGTCGTTGACGATGAGGTAGCCAGCCCTCCCTATCCCGCTGAACCCGTTAGCCTGAGTGTAGAAGTGCCCTGGCGGAATTTCGCTGAATGAAAAACTCGGCACATCGTAGTCCACGGGCACTGGAGTGGCAGGAACAAGACCAATGTCTCGAGTGACCGCCGTTCCGGCGCTCACAGTCAAGGTGAAGAAAGCCGTGGCGAAGCCCGTCGCCCCTTGGACGCCGTACATAACCGAAATCCATCGCAGGCCGGGCGGGATATCGACCGTGCCTTGGGAACCTGGCACCGTTACTTGGTATTGGCCCGCGGCCGGCTCATGTGACAGCGTTGCGCGCACTTGGGCCCCACTTGATGAAAAGTGACCAATCTGGAACATCACCGTGCGGGGGTACGATAACCCGTTGAGAAGTACCTCCTCCGGGTCGCGAACCCCGTTGCCGTTAGTATCATACCAGACGGCGCCGCGAACCACCGCGAACATCGGAGCGCGCGGCGGTACGGGGAAGTTGACGGTGGTGGTCTGCCCAGCCACCACCGTCAACTCAGCGCTGCGCCCAAAACCAGGCTGGGTGGGGTCAGGCATAACAGCTGTCACCGAGACGAAATATGTTCCAGGCTGGACGTCTACAAATTGGAAGTTACCCTGCCCGTCGCTTTCAGTCTGACCAATGCCCACGCCGCGAGCACTAAGGCTGAATCGGGCACCAGGTATGCCTGGCTCCGCAGGGTCTCTGGCGTTGTTGCCATTCACGTCTAGCCAGATACTGCCGGCAATTCTGCCAGTGCCTTCGGCGGCATAGGCGGCCACCTGGTTCCGGCCGACTGACAGGGCGGTGAGGCATACTAGTAGGCCGAGGGTCGCCAGTCCCCATCCGCTATTCTGAGAGAACCACTGGTAGTTGATGGGTTTGCCCGATCCTGTGGGCCGTTCCATCCAACGAGACACCAGCCATCGAGGGAACACACTGCTCAGCATGACCTAGAACCCACCCGTTCGCCCCTGACAAGTTCGCCACGAGTCGAAGTGTTGAGACGGATCTATGGTGCCGTCAGAGTTATAGTTTGTCAGACCAAATGCATTGACGAAATCATCTTTCGGGAACATCTCGTGCTTGTGCCACACGGCAGCCCCAACGTACGCCCTACCAAGGACCAGATTATACCATTCGGCCAATTCCGTAGCTTGTTGTGGTTGATTGTTGTCCAGTCTCACACCGAATTCGCTAACCCAGATATCGCCTGGGTCATCCTTGGAGAGTTGATAGTTCCGTGTCGCATCAAGTGCTGGTCCTGCAACGGTTTTCGGGCTGTGGTAAGGGTGGACTCCAAGGTAGTCCCAAGGATAGCCTCCATAGGTGCTATGCCAAAACGTGGCGCCGGCTGAGTTGTAAACGCCAACTTCTGTGCATACTCCACCCTGCCCGCTTTGCCCACCATTCAGATAAATGTAGTCCCACCCGGGAGTGACACCATCCCCAGGTAGGTTCTCGTGGTAAAACAGGCCGCCAGAGATGATCTTTGCATCAGGGTTGATGGTCGGATCGTGCTTGATGTAGTGGGCGGAATAGTACAACATAGAGCCGAAATGGTTCGATGACAGGTTTGGGCACACGGGATCCCAGTTGTTCGGTTCGTTCCAGGTCTCGAAGACGTCGACTACCCCCTTCAGGAATTGAGCAATGCGAGCGGCGCGGTGACTAAAGGCCTCAATATAGGCATTGTTGTTGGATCCATCGAGTGGAGCGTTGCGTTCATCATACCCGGTACGTAGCGTTTCTCCAGTAAGCACCGCAAAAGGCAGAATGCCGCGTTGTCTATACAGAGATGCCAAAGAAAGATAAGTGGGGAGTACAGCCTCGATGCTATCGTCAGTAGGTCGAGAGTCGATCTTGAATCTAACAACTGGCGCCCCGAGGTGCTTGACATCATCTGCCCAGTTAGCGGTTATCTGGAAGCCAGACGAGGGATCGTAGGCCACGGAATCCACGCCGTATCTACGGGACTCCCACATATTAAGCCACCGACGGAGGTCATTAATATCGTCGGCATAGATTGGACTGCCCGACGATGGACTCCCACCGCGCTTGGTCCAGCCGGGCAAGTTGCCCATCCTCGCCTGATTCCACAACTGCTGGATGCTGTCTCTTAATTGGGTGAAATGAGCCGCTCGAATGCGTGTACTGCTAGCGACGGGATGATCTGTCCATCCCCCAGGTGGGGTATAGCCCGCGTTCCCTACCGCTGAGCGCAGTTCGTTCACATGCACCGCCCGAATTCGAGTACTGCTGGTTGCCGGATGATCGGTCCAGATTGTAGGCATAGTTGCTAGTCAGCGTAGTAGCAGCCGGCAGTATCGGCTACCTTGCGAGTGCCCATAAAGATGCTGCCGCTTGCTTTGATGTTGCCGCTTACATCCAGCTTTTCAGATGGATCCATTTTACCAACCCCAACGTTGCCATTGGAGTTGAGGATTGCTATCACGTCCAGGCGAGTCGCTGTGCCGATACGCAGGTCGGTTGGCCCGCTGCTGCGTACCCTGCTGGCGGTGACCGAGGTCCCGTCGGCCTGGTAGGTTGCCACCACCCCTCCACCTGACGAATCTCGACGGAATACGGCAATAATATGCTCGCCCGAAGCGACACCGTCCGGATGTTCCACGTGGAGCCTGAAGCCCGGGCTCAGTGTTCCGATGGCTACGCTGCCGTCAAAGACAACATTTGTCGTGAAGTGGTCGCAGTTACAGTCGGTCACAACCTACCTCCTCACCAGCAGATCATCTACTGCCTTTCGGCAATTGGCCTCAAGCTTAGCAGGAAAGTATCTTCACTCAAGGGCGCAAGGTCGGTCAGTTGCGGGACATAAATGCGGAGGGCCGTAATCAGGTCACTCTTGGTAACCACCAGGCCGCTGACGTTGAGGGGCGGGATGGCCGGTCCCATCGGAGGGCCGGGAGGTGGGGCCTGGTCAGTGCTAGCCGATCCCGATTGTTCCGGGTGTGCACCTTCTGCCATAACGCATTGCTCCTGTGATGGTCGGCGGCGGGCCGGCTGTCTGGGCACTATCTGGGCTTGTGTCGGATAATACTACCCCCCCCGCTGCATTTGTCAATAGTTTGTCCTTACTTTCAATGAAACATCCATTGCGCGGCACGGAGCAACACGTGGGACCGCCGCCGGGGATATCCCCTGCGGCGGTGCTTGGTATCTCGTTCTGATAACTAGGGCGCGGCTGGCGCTTAGTGCGGTACCGCTCCAGCCGTCACCCAGCCGCCGTGGACCGGGTACTGGGAGCAGATGAACTCCAGGTACGCCGGCCGGCCAGCCTCGTTCTCGGTGAAGGCCCGCTTCAGCGCCGGAATGATGTCGGACGGCTCTTCGATCCGCTCGGCGTATTCGCCCAGGTTGCCGACGGCCTGCGCCATCTTGGCAACGGTGTAGTCCGACACCACGCAGGTGTACGGATCGTGACCGCCACCCCAGAAGCCCGGCCCGTAGCCGGCGAAGCCGCCGTTGTTGATGTGGATGGTAGTGATGCCGATCTTGTTCCGCACCAGCGACTCGAAGTTGCCCAGCATATAGCCCACGCCGGCGTCACCGCTGACGTTGACGCACTGCCGCTCCGGATAGGCTAGCTTGGCCGCTGCCGCCGCCGCCAGGCCGAAGCCCAGGGTGGACACATTGCCCCAGCCCAGGAAGCCGTGCGGGATCACCGCTTCGTAGATGGTGCTGGTCTGGTCTCTGGTGTTGCCGGAGTCGGGGCTGACGAATGAGTTGTTCAGATCGATGGTCTTCATCAGGTCGCCGTAGACCCGGTATGGGTTGATCGGCTTGTCGTTGGATTCCAACAGCGGCCGGTACTTGGCCATGAACTGCTCTCTCACCGCCTTGATCTCGTCCAACAGCGCCTGGTTCTTCTTGACGCCGCCGCCCGTCTGCGAGGCCAGCTCGCTGATAAGGGCCTGCAGCGTCAGCTTCGCATCGCCGATGACGGCGTAGTCCGTCTCGTAACTCTTGTTGATGTCCAGCGTGTCCACGGTGCACTGGACGATTGTCTTGTCCTTGGCGTCCGGGATGGCGTGGCTGAACCGGCCGGGGGAGAGGCTGGAGCCGATGGCGAAGAGCAGGTCGCACTTGCGCAGGTAGTTGGCCGCCAGCTCGCCGCGCACGCCCACTGACAGCGGGTTGTTCTCCGGGAAGGCGCTCTTCGCCTTCAGGGTGGTCAGGACGGGCACCTGGGCCATCTCGGCGAACTTCAGCAGCTCCGCCGTGGCATCGGCATAGAAGACGCCTTCACCAACGTACAGCAGGGGGTTCTTCGCCGCCAGCAGTGCCTTGACCGCCGCCTTCACATCGTCCGGGTCGGGACCGGATTTCCAGCCCTTCACCGGCGTGTAGGGGAACTCGTCCTCGTCGTACTCGCCCAGGCCGCGGGGTACGGTGACCAGGACCGGGCCCGGCCGGCCCGTCCGCAGGTTGGTGAAGGCCCGGCGCATAATCTCGGGCACGCGATGCGCCTGGTCGATGTTGCCGATCCACTTGGTGACCGCGTGCAGGCCCAGGTTGATGTCGTAGTGGGTGTTGCCGCTGCCGCCCACTGGTATGCCATCGGTGAGGCACAGCAGTGGCGACGAATCTTCGAAGGCCTGAGCGATAGCGCCGTAGGCCATCTGGAGGCCGGCGGCGTTTACCCCGCCCATAACGGTGAACACGCCTATGTTCTTTCCACCGGTTACCCGGGAGAAGCCATCGGCAATAGCGGCGGCAAATCGCTCCTCCCGCATCATCACGATGGGAACTTTTTCTTCGCCCAGGGAATTGTTCACACCGCAGGTGGGGAAGGTCGATACCCAGGGGACGCCCTCCGCCTTGAGGATCCGTGCCAGTCCGTTTGCTGCTTTGACTTTCACGAGCTTAACCTCCGTTCTCTAATTGGGTAACGCTGTGGCTGCAAGACTATCACTTCTAAATCGTAAAATCAATCAAGAATCGATTAGTGAAGAAAGAAGTCACAGTGCCATTCGCAAGCGGTCAGCGCAGCACCGGTGGCCGGGGCCACGCGCGTCGCCGCAGCCATCGACGGCGGACATCCAGCAGTCGGACACGGCGCTACGGCGCGTCCCGCCTGGCGACCAGGCGGTACACAGGCCCCGCAGGGACGATCTCGAAGTATTGCTGGATGCCCTCGACATCGTAGTAGCGGTATACGTCGCTCAGGTACAGGTCGGCCGCCTGCCGGTACTGCAGCACGACCGGCATCTGCTGCTCCTTGTCCGGCAGCCGCACCAGCCGCACGTCCGGCCTGGCCTTCTCCACCACCTGCAGGTAGCGGACGACCGCCCACAGGCTATAGTCGGCGAGGAGGGTGCTGCCAGGGGGCAGCGCCCCCAGCATATTCTCGCCCAGCTCCCGGGCGCCGGTGTCCCCCTGCTTCCACGGCGACAGGACGTAGGTCAGGTTGTCGCGCCCGGGCAGGGGACGGAAGTCGGGCACATCCCGCCAGAAGGCCTGGGCCACGGTAGGTGCGGCCGCGTAAAGCAGCACAGGAAAGACCAGCGACAGGGCGACGAGGCCCAACCGTCGCTTGCCACCGGCAGCAAGGGGTCCGCTCCAGAGGCCCGCGAAGCCGGCTGCCAGCGCCAGGGCGAACACGACGTAGGCCTGGAGGTAGTAGTGCAGGTTCCACACGTACACGCTGCCCGCCCGGGGGTCGAGGGCGGCAAACATAAAGAGCAGGGTGCCGAGCACCCCCAGGCCGACAAGCGCGGCCGCGCCCCGGTCCCTCTGCCACATGTAGTAAATGCCCAGCAGGCCGATGAGCACCGTTATCGGGTACTGGTAAGCGCCTAGCAGCGCGCCCCAACCCAGCCCTACAAGCAGCGCCCGAGGATGGGAGAAGACGTACAGCAGGCCCCCCAGAAAGCTCGCCGCGGTGCCGGCAGTGGACGCGTCGGTGCCTGCCCACGATGCCAGGTACAGGTACGGTGCGATCCCCAGGCCGAAGGCAACGCCTGCCAATGGGATGGGACGCCAGCCGTTCCGCAGCTCGGGCCGCGACCAGAGGGCGCTGACGACGAGGGCGGCGAAGCCGGCGGCAGCCGTCACCATTATCAGATGGTTGAGGAAGCTGAGGCCATACAGGAAGGCGAAAGGGTACAGGTATCGCTCCCCCGCTCCATCCCGCCAGCGCAGTAGCAGATAAATGCACGCCGCCAGAAGCAGGGCGTCGAGGGAGTACACCTTGGGCATCACGGCGTAGGTCCAGAAGGTGTGGGATACCGCCAGCGCGCCGGCCGCCAGCAGCGAGGCGACATTGGAGCGGGTGAGGATGCGGGCGGACAGGAACACAAGAGTCAGGGCCGCGGCGGCGAACACGGCGGTCGCGAAATTGGCGCGCCACGCCACATCGCGGATGGGCAGCCAGCTAAAGGGGTGGGCCACGATGACCCAGAGCGGATGGCCGAAGATGCCCAGGTCGCTGGCGAAGTCGCCAAGATAGATGCGCGTCTGGAAAGTGGCGAAGTCGCCGCCGCCCCACAACAGCCCCGGCGGCAGCGTCAGGGTGTAGAGTGCCAGCGACAGGATGAAGACCAGGATGGCCAGGGGCGCTCCCCGCCCGGCTGAAATCGGTAGCAGGGCAACGCGCCGGCCACCGGCAGGCTTCGCCGTCTCACGAGTATCGGGCACGTTGCCGGCACACATCGCCATCACCGCAGGGGTTCGGCACAATCGATCCGCAGCATGGCGTACGGCAGCATCTCGATCTCCAGCAACCCGTCAACGGTCGGCAGCCGCGCCCCTTCGGCCGCTCGAAACTCCTCCGGCGAGGTCATCGCCTGCATAGCAGTGACCTCGTCCAGCAGCTTCACCCGCACGTTCTCGTCGAGGCCCCGGACGCCGATCTCCTGCCGGCCGGGTCCCATGTTCGCCACGATCATACGCATGCGGCCATCCTTGCGCAGGGCCAGACCGTTGACCCGCAGCGGGCTGCTGCTGACGAGAGGCACGACGTCGCCCCCGGCAAATTCGCCGACGTCGGCGAGCACGTGGTAGAGCGGGAAGGCCACGCCCGGCAGCGATGGGAATCGCTCCGGCAGGGGCGAGCCGGCCTCGGTCTCCATCACGCCGCGCCAGCCGATGGTCTCGTAGTATGTGGCGCTGTAGGCGCCCCGCTCCGCGATGTACTTCAGACTTCCCGCCGTCCAGGCCGCTCCGAACAGCGACATCTGCCGCGGGTCGACCGATGAGGGCAATTCGCCGGAGGATGCGGGCCCGTCGGCGCCGGGACCGGAGCGTGGCTTCAGCGTTACCGGCGTGACGGCGACGGGCACGCCGGGCGCGATCTGCTGTGCCGTCGCAATCTGCCACCCCTGCCCCTGCAGATTCTCTACCATCGACATATTATCGAAGGTGTGCACCTGGGGATTGACGGAATAGCAAATGAGGTCCGCCGCCTGCTGCGGCCGGCCGCGGTTCAGCCCGACGAAATCCCCGCTGGCACCGGCGCCGATCTTCGCCGCCGGGTCGTAGCCCGCCAGATGTCGCCGGGCCAGGTCCACCCATGCAGCACCGGTCGAGGCCTCCTTAGTATGGAAGACCAGCCACGTGCATACAGCCGGCCTCATCTCTACGAGCCGGCCGGCCAGGGCCATTAGCTCAGCGTCGGCGGCGTCGGACAGGAACAGGGCGACCTCCAGGGGCAGGTCCAGGGCCCTCGCTTGATCCGCAGCCTGCCGGAGCCGCCGTGGGTAGTCAGGAGCGGAAAGCCTGAGGTCGACGCGCAGGTGCGAGAGGTTGAGCGCCCTGAGGCGGGCCGCCTCCCGCTCGGTGAGCGGCTCGCCCTGATCGGCCACGCTAAGTCCCAGGCGCGGGACCTTCGCCACCAGCCCCGGGCCGACGCTCAGGATGATGGGTGATGGCTCCGTCGATAGCTCCGGAAGCTCGCCTCTGCTGCCGACGGCGACCGACTGCCTGATCCTGGTGCCCGGCCTGACTTCCATCGGGATGGGGAGCCGCAGCGGTGTGGAGTAGGTCTTGAACGAGGCGTCGCTCCAGTTCCGCTGGTCCTCCATCTCGAAGACATCGCCCTCGAACCGCACCTCTGCCAGCACCCCCGGCAGCACTTCGTATGATATGGCCCGCATGTCCTGCACCGGCTGGTGCGGGGCAATGTACCTGGGGAAAGTCCCGTGCTCGAGGGACCCGTCGACTTTCTCCGCCGTGAAGGGCAGGCCGGCGCACTCCTTGATGGGGTGAAGGATGCAGAGGCCGATGCGATTTCGCATGAAGGTCGAGCGGGCCTCGCCGTCCATCGTGAACGTAATCGTCCCGTCCTCGTCGCCGGTGAGGGTGCCCCTCCAGAAGAAATCGATGTCCCCTTCTTTGTGCTCGGCGTCGAAGGTGATGCGGAACGAGGCCGCCCCTTCGTCGACGGCAAGGTTGCTCAGCACCGGCTGCGGGGTGTCCCAGTTGGGATCGCGGACCCCGACATAGATCTGGCGGAGGATCTCGCTTCCCCCCAACCGGATGTTGCGCAGCTTGCCGGCTTCGTACACGGCCCTCAGCGGCCCGGCCCGGAGCACCCTCTGCTCCGGCAACGGCTCGTCTACCCCATAGTAAAGCACCGACAGTGACGGCTGGCTCACCTGTCTACCTCCTCGTCAGTACCCGGCCAGTCCATCGTGCGACGATGCCGGGCATTCGGCCATGTGTGGGCCCGGCCACGCGCTGGCTGGGCGGGGCCTACCCTTTCATGTCATGCCTTTGCCGGCTCGGCGGGCGCCTGGTACTCCAGGCCGAGGCGCGGATTGATGGGGCAGGTGATGGGCTTGTAGGAACGCAGGTCGCGATGGCACCTGCCGCACATCGTACACATCACGATTTCGCCGGCCCGCCCCTCAGCGGCCTTCTTCGCCCAGGCGGGATCGGCCAGCAGCCCGCGGGCGACGCCGATGAGGTCGGCCTTCCCTTCCTCCAGGGCCCGCTCGGCCAGCGCCGGGTCGTGAATGCGGCCGGCGGCGATGACCGGCACCGAGACGGCCCTCTTGATGCCCTCTGCCAGATGCAGCATGTAGCCGGGCTGCGTGCGGGGCGGCGCGGAGAGGAGGCCCGCACTGCCCATCACGGTCGACTCGGGTATGCCCGACGACACGTCGATGAGATCGGCGCCGTTGGCGACCAGGATGGGAGCGACGCGCTGCCAGTCGGGCAGTCGCATACCACCTTCTACGAACTCATCGGCGCTGATACGGACGAACAGCGGGTACTCGGGTCCCAGCACCTCGCGCACCCTGCGCAGAACGGCCAGCGGCAATCGCAGCCGGTTCTCCAGGCTGCCGCCGTACCGGTCCCGGCGCCGGTTAGAGATAGGCGAGATGAACTCGTTCAGCAGGTAGCCGTGGGCCATGTGGACCTCCACGGCGTCGAAGCCGGCCGCGGCGGCCCGCCGTGCCGCCGCGCCGTAGGCCTCGGGCAGGGCCTCGATCTCCTCCACGCGGAGGGCGCGCGGCTTCTCGCCGTTGACAGTGGGAATGGCGGAGGGCGCGACCGGCCGCTCCTGGGCAGCCTGGGTGCTGGTCCGCCGGCCCGCGTGCATCAGTTGAATGGCCGTCCTGGCGCCGCAGGCCTTGAGGGTAGAGACCAGGCGTCTCAGTCCGGGCAGCAGCGCATCGTCGTGGATGCCCAGCTCGCCGGGGAAGCCGCGGCCCCGCATCTCGACGAAGGCCGCTTCCGCGATGACCAGGCCGATGCCGGACGCGGCCCGCTCCGCCAGGTACGCGACCAATCGGTCGGTGACCTCGCCGTTGGGCCCGCAATAAATGGTCACGATGGGCGGCATAACCAACCGGTTCTTTAGCTCCAGCCCCTTTACCCTGAACGGGGAGAACAGCATACTGTGCCTCCTGTCATCCTGCGAACGTGCTGCTCGGCGCTGCGCCAAGCCCGCATCGCCGTGGACGCCCGGCTTGCCGCAGGCGGAAGGGCCATCGCGGGGCGAATCCGCACCCCGCCGATACACATTATAGGGGCCAGTTAAAGAAAGGGGAAGCAGGAGGCGATGCGAGGAACCACCAACTACCGGGGGCTCCTCATAATTTTTGTTGACTGCGACACGGCCAGCTTGGGCATACCTCACCCCCTTTGTCACCCTCTCCGTGCACGGAGAGGTCGCCGAAGGTCCGTAGCGCTGGGCCGTCACGGCCCGGCGCAGGATACCCTTCGGGCACGACTCGTCTACCAGAGGCGGACCCGCCTTTGGCGGGCCGTGGCGAGGGGTGGCCGAAGGCCGAGGGTGAGGTTGCCCCAGCCGGGAAATGCAGCCGGCCTAGTCGATGAGTCCGAGCCGCTGAAAGGCCAAAATCACGAACCCCCGACTGTTAGTGAAACTGCGATGCGAGGCTACAGCAACGATCGGGCCTCGCCGGCGCGGGCTACGTCAGCAAGACGCGGCTGGCCACGTTGAGGCTGGCACTGCGGGCGAATTTCAGCGCCGCATCGGCCTCGTTTATCAGCTCGGCCTTGCTGACCGCATCGCTCGGAAACTCCGCCACCCCGGCCCGGAACAGTATCGAAGTCCTCGACGCCAGGGAGTGACACAGCCGCTCGGCGGCGACGCACGCTCCCGCCACCGCTGTCTCGGGCAGGATCACGGCGAAGCGGGCTTGCTCGCGGTAAGACACAATGTCCACGTTCCGCAGGCTCTCTTTGATCACCTGCCCGGCCAGCTTGAGCGCTTCCGTTGCTTCATTATCCCCCCGCTCGCGGACTATCGCCTGCCAGTCATCCGGACCCAGCAACACGAGCGAAAGCGTGTGCTTGTAACGGCGCGACCGCTCAATTTCGTCAGTGAGCAGCGTGTCCGCATAGACCATCTTGAGCGCCCCGGTGTCGCCGTCGTGGATGGTCAGCTCGCGGATCACCGTAGCATCACGCTCCAGTTGCGCTTCGGCTTTGAAGAGCCGGCGGGCGACGCCATTTCCTAACAGGCCGGCCACTCCGAGGCACAGCACGCCAGCAGCCACGGGCAGTGCGTAGTTCACGGCCGATGGAGCGTAGCCGAGCACCGGTCGTGCCCTGTCCAGACCCACCATTATGCTGCCGGTGCCGGCCATCCGGTAGACCTGCAGCCCAATGTAGTACACGATAGCGGCGAGGGTACCTATTCTCCACGCCCTGGTGAACGGCCAGGCGAAAGAGACCGCCACGATAACCCCGGCCAGCGCTCCTATCAGCAGCGCCGTGTCGCCAGAATCAACCGCCGCCAGAACGGCGGCCGTTATGTAGCCGCACAGTATCAGCAGGACAATCAGCAGATTCGTGGTAGTACTCTGTCTCACGTCCAAGGTCTTTCCTCCCGCCACTTATCGATAGAAGCAATCTTGGGAAGCAGCTCAGTCCTGCCGTTCGGCACGGTATAGCATCAGCCCTACCAGGCCCAGGACAACGATGGCTACCGGAATACCCGCCGCCGAGTACACCCTGCGGTATGTCGGGACACGGGCAGCAGGGCGTTCGGCCTCACCACTAATCTTCATTCCAGCCACCCTGCTGGGAGCGCCGCCGACAACGGCCACGTTGCCTGAGGGAAGCGCGCTCTGCAGCGCCTGACCCGCTTGCCGCGCCAGATCCGGCGACGTGCCGGAGACCACCAGCAGCCCCTTATCGTCATTCCAGGGCGACGGGACTAGCTGGATGAAGCCCAGCTCGGCCTGGTCCTGTACCCCTACCAGCACGCTCTGGGGCTTCTGGAGCAGCCGCTCTGTGCGCCCCTCCTGCGACAACGGCAGCTTTGACTGGGCCTCCGCGATGAGCGTGTTGCTCTCGGGCAGGCCGTACCCGATCAGGTCGTAGCTGCGCTTGGCTTCGTCGCTTATCTGGGAAGCTACGCCAGCCTTCAGCTCGGTGCTGGCGCCGAGCGACTGCCGGCCCAGGGCCACCGCCACCTGCAGGCTGTCCCGCAACAGCGAACGGTCGTCGGGCAACACCAGATATGTGCCCGAAGGCGTGCCGTCACGCACAAACGGGTACGGTAAGTTTAGCAAATCCAGTGGCGGCCGTGCCGTGCCGACGGGTATGCTGAACGCCGAATCGGCGTGGAGCACGGCCCAGGCCCGCTCGAGCGCCAGGGGCGAGCATTCCGGAACGTAGCGGGTGTAAAGGTCGAACTGCACCTTGGCTGAGTTGACACCAGGCCGCAAAGCTGTCGTAGGCACCAGAATGCGATGCTTTGACCGATTGCTATGTTCTTCATCAAGCAGCCGGGTCCACACCGGGACCCCATTTACCGAAAATCTGACTGAGGATACCCAGGGGCTGAGTATCGGAGAATAGCTCATATCCAGCTCGAAGTAGGCCTCCTGCGTGCGGTCGAGGGGAGGCACATCGAAAGAGAATCCGGTCGCGTGCGAGCCGGCACCGTCGAAGACCGAATCGCTGAGCCCGAGCTGCTGCAAGCTGATCTCGATGGCGCCCCCGTCGCCGCCCTCGGGCTTCGCGGCCTTCGTCAGCTCCTCGGAGGCCCTGGTTATCGTCGCGTACGGACCCTGCATCGCCTTCACTCCCAAGCGACTGCTGAGGGCGCGCATCGCCCGGCTCAAGCCCTCCTCGTTTCCCCCGCTGACCACCAGGACAGCGAATCGCTCGTCCCAGGGGGACTTCATCACCTGAATCACACCCGTGTCCGGGGCGATAGGCTGCCCGGCGGGGTCGATGTACACGGCCTGGCCGTCCTGGCGCTTGTACTTGAGGGGCAGCGACGGCGTTAGCTCTTCGAGGAAGGGATTGGCGTCCGGCGTGCCGACGACCACCAGATCGCCAGCGCTGCGCAGCCCTGGCGCCTCGCCGGCAAAGTGTAAGGTCGCGGTGAAGGGCTTGCCGCCGGCAACCTGACCGAACCGCGCCGCAACGCTGGCCGCCGCGCTGTAATCGCCGGACGAGGGGTTGTCTGGCAGGATGATGGCGACCTCTCCATCCGGGAGAGTCGGCCGTATGAACGGCTCCGGGAAGCGGCCCAGATCAGGCTGGCGGAAGGGAATGAACTTGAGCGGCGATGCGTACTGATAATGGATAAAGGATTCCTCGTAGACGGTGCTATACTTGGGCCCGTCCCCCTCCGCACCGCAGTTCCCTTCATAGATGAACATATTGTACTTAAGCTCGACGAGGTTGAGGTCACGGTTCAGCTTGTCCCTGGGCAGGGCGATTTCCCAGGTAGTCCGCTTGGCGGTCTGCTCCGTCAGCAGCGTGCTGGCCAGAGGCAAACCGTTCAGATACACAGTGACCGACGAGAACTTGGGGTTGATAAGCTCCGAGCGGCTGTACTCCAGATGCAGGTAGTTGCCATCGGTCACCTGGTAGTCGCCGTATCCCGGGAACCAGAGGCTCATAGTAGGCTGATATCCCTGAACGGTGATGTTCCCCATCTTGAGCTGCTTCAGACTGATGTCGGGCTCGGGAGCCCCTCGATCAGCCAGGGCAGCGGACACATTGAGCAACAAGCCGATTATTGTCAGCAGCGCCAGCATTATCCTGTTGAGCGCCGCACAGTGCGATTCGACCAGTATCATCGGCCACCTCAAGCACCTGCGTACCAAGGGTTCACCTCCCGTTCGTGCCATGCTAGTGTGGATCGTATTCGATCGGTACCCTTAGGGCCGGCCGGCATAATTCTCCACATCGTCGAGATCATCGTAGTCGTCGGTATCCGGCCTCTGCACCTGGTACAGGCGCCAGGCGCTGGGGCCGGGAAACTCGTGGACAAGCTGCGCCCAGGGCTTGCCGCCATCGTACAAATCGGGATACTGCTTCAGGATATCCGAGCGGCCCTTCGCATCGAAAGACGGGTACGGCACCAGGATCTGGTCCACCTGGCCGACAGGATCGCGCAGAATGGGCAGGAAATCCGTGTCGGTGGTCAGCACCATTTCGTTTGGCCGATCCAAGAAAAATACCAGTGGAGAGGCAATGGCCGCGTCCGACAAGATCAGTGTCTCCGGCGTCTCGTTGTTCAGGTACTTGGCCACTTCTTTGAACTCGTCCAGCATGCCCCGTAGCTGCTCCGGATAGAGCGCCTCCCGTGGCAGGAGCAAAGCGCCTGCCACACGTTGTGGAAATGGGTCTGCCAGCCGGGCCCACGATTGTAGCGACAGCGACACGGATGCCAAGATCAGCAGTAGCGCTGTACAAAAAGCCACACAATGCCGAGGCCAGCCGGGCGCGATCGCTCGATAGGCTGCTCCCGCGATGACTATGCCCGCCGGTACCACCCAGAAAAAATAGCGCGTAAACGGCGGCAGGAGTCCACGGAGGGCGATGAGGAAAACGAAGCCCAGAATCGACCAGCCCAGCGCCAGAAATGCAAAATCGGCCAGGCGACGTCGCCATATCCCGCAGATGACGAGGAGCGCGCTAGCTGGCAACACCAACGGTGCGAGGTCGACAATCTGCGTGAGCAAGAGGCGAAGCGAGCCCTCCACAGAGCCCTGTGCGAAGGCAAACGGGTGGCTCGGTCCTACCGCTTGCGCTGTGTCGGGAGTGGTCGAAGTTGAGCCAGGGCCTACCAGAAAGTATATCGGGTTATGCATTATGTCCCAGTTCACGAGAATCCACAGGATCAAAGCCCAAATGGAAGGGGTAATGAACGCCAGAACGCTTCCGCCTGTCGTCCTACGCCAGATGCTGACCGAATCGAGCCTCAGCCGCCAGACGATGGCCAGCGTCATTGCCCCGGCCAAAGCCAGCGCTTCGTAACGGCAGTACAGGGCCAGCGCCGAACCGACTGCTGCCCACACCAGTCCGCCAGGCTCGCGGTCTCGGTCCCATCTGGCGAAACCGTTGATCGACATCAACAGAAATGCCAGAAACGGTGCTTCCGAGAGGCCCATAGCCGCGTTCTGAACGATGAGTGGATGCGCTGCAAAGCCAGCTACCCAGGTCCACCGCCAGAACGCGGGCACCTCTAAGCGCCGCAGCAGCTCGGAAAGCTGGGTCAAGGCAAGAGCACCATACAAGGCACTCATTACCGGCCCGGCCAGCAACACCAGCCCGAGTGGCTTGAGCAACAAGACCAGCGGAAGGTCGGTCAGCACCGGCAGCGGCATCCAGACAAATCCTATGGCGGAAAGATGAGGCTGTCTGCTGAAGAAGACGCCGTGGGCTTGCGCGATGCGCGTGACGCCGTCCCAGTTGTAGGTCTGGATGACATATGCAGCGACCCAGCCGATGAAGGCGTACACCAGGAAGCTGGCCCCGAAGATGATCCAGGGCTCCTGTCGCGAGACAGCTCCCACCGATGCCTTCGGTGTCGAAGCGACAACGGGCCCCGCCGGTAAGGTCAGGCTCGACGCCATGTGCTCTCCTCGTTCAAGCAAGCCCTCACCTTAGCTGGAAGTATCCTTGGGATCGACAACCCTGTACAGCCTCCACTCGTAGTTGGATGGCCTACCATCGAACTCCTGCTCAAGCCGGAGAAAAGGAGCCGGGTCGGTGAATATGTTTGGCTGCTGTCTAACGATCTCGTTCAACGCCTCGTCGGTGCGGGGCACCAGTATGTAGTCCGTTTTGCCAACGGGATCGGCGGCAATGCCAGAGAAATTAGGGTCTCGGCTGGTCACGAAGCGCTCGAACTGCAGCGTAAATAGGATGATGTGGTCGGCCTGGAGCTCATCCGCCAGAATTGTCTTTCCTTGCGGGAGCTGTGTCAGGGCTTCCGCAACGCGCCTCTCGAAGGCTAGGTTATCTGCTATCTCGTTCGACGCAATGATCCTGGCGAAAGCTAGCTCGTTGGACTTCGGTATGTCAGACCGGGTCACGCCAAGAAAAGTGAACACCGATGAGGCTGCCACCACGATGACCAGGGTAGCCTGCCACAAGCGAGCACCAGCACGATAATTGCCTGTTATTCTGTGCACAGCATAAGCCAGGGCGATTATCGAGAATGGAATGACATACATATAGAAGCGCGCCCAGCCGGCGCTCTGGCCGAGGAAATGCATTCCAGCCTGGAATGCCGGGAAAGACGCCGCCACCAGACCCATACAGAGGGCCATCGCATCGGCTTCTCTAAGGGCCACGAGGGCCAAAAGGGCCAGTGCCAGATAGAAGCTGGGGAACAGTAGGCCTGAGACTTTGGCTGCGTAGGCGGCCGAGGCAACGATGTTGCCCTTCATCCCGTAGAGCAGGTCACTGGATTGCATGCTCGCCGACAGCCACTGGACGTTCGAGCCCTTGCCAAACATGAACTCGAACGGATTCCCCATGATTTGCCAGTTGAAGAATAGCCACAGAATGATCGTATAGGCGAAGGGCGCCACGTAGGCGATAGAATAGCCACCCGCGACTGCCCTGACGCTCTCGCTCGGCGCTGGTCGCTCGGTCGGGGCTCCCCCTGGATGCGTTTGGCCTCGCCTCCCGAGCTTCAGGACTAACAGCAGTGCCACAAGCATTGCCGATCCAAAGGAGGCCCCATCGAAGCGGGTGAGAAAGGTCAGCCCAGCGGCCGCACCCATAACGGTCACGTGCGAGACACCCTTCCGCAGCGGCAAATCCTCGTACAGTCGTTGAAACTCGTACCAGCAGAGCAGGGCCAGCGTAATCAGAATAGCCTCGCTCATTCCGTTGATCGAGTAGTACAGGATCATAACATTGGTCTGATAGGCGAGTAGAAGCAGCCATCGCGCCAGACTCGATGGCACGTACCAGGCCAGAATTCGATCCATCAGCACCAGGCCCAAGGCGCTGGCAAAAGCCGTCACCAGCGTGCCGGCAAAGCCCGCGGTCGCCAGCGGACGGAACAGCACCAGCGGCACCTGCAGGAGCCCGGGCAGCGGCGCCCAGGCGAAGCCGAGATTGGCCAGGCGCGGGTGCGCGTCGTATAGCACCGCCACCGCGTTATAGGTCCGCGACAGGGCATCGCCGTCGTAGAGGCGGTAGTGGAAGGTCAGTCCAGCGGCGACTGCGGCCAGCACGAGGAATGTCACCGCGAACAGCAGCACCTGAGCGCGCAACGACGGCTCGGCGTCCGCTCCCCGTGGTGCTTCCTGAGATAGAGCCACTGGCCTGTCAGCTATTTCCAGCGTGCGCAATTGCCTGCCTTAATGAGTCTCCGTCGTTTCGCTTGCCTGGACTCCTACCTTCACTTCACCACGGTACAGGCCATGGACCGTCTTTTCCCAATAGGAAGGACGGTAGAAGAGCTGGATGAACCCCTTCCAGGCCCCCATGCTCATCAGCGCCCAGTAGAGCGGGCTCAACAGTGCGTACTTTACCATATCGTAGTACTGGCGGCGCATACAACCGGCCACATTCGTGTACATAAAAGCAAAATTGCCCAGATAAAGCCCGAGCGCGCCGAGGTAATAGATCGGGGCCGGGAATATCTGCTCGATCAAGCTGAGCCGGGTGATGTACCACGTGGCCGTCAGCAGCCAGTAGACGGGGTTCAGCAGGAAGCCGAAGAAGGTGCCCCCAACTACCATGTTGAAGCTGAAGAACTGGTACACGCCGATATCCCGCATCAGCTTCCAGGGGTGCCGCATATGCACCAGGTACGTGTGGATGTAACCTTTGACCCACCGGGACCGCTGCCGGAGCCAATTGTACAACTGGCTATTGGCCTCCTCGTAGGTAGTCGAGTCGATGACGGCCGTCTTCCAGCCGTGCTTGAAAAGGCGCACGCCGAGGTCGGCGTCCTCGGTGACATTGTACGGGTCCCATGCCCCCAGCTCCCGCAGGCGCGCGGTGCGGAAATGGTTGGATGTGCCTCCCAGCGGAATCGGGGCGTTGCTGGCGTCCAGCCCGGGGATAAACAGGTCGAACCACATCGAGTACTCGGTGGTGAACCAGCGGGTCAGCAGATTCTGGTCTCGATTGTAGTAATTCAGCTTGGCTTGAATGCATTCAACATTGCTGCGGGCTTTGCGGAACGCCACCACCACTTTCTTCAATTGGTCTCGCTCTGGTATGTCCTCAGCGTCGTAGATAACCAGGTACTCGCCCTGGGCATGGATCAGGCCGTAGTTACACGCCTTGGGCTTTCCCTTTGGCAGAGAGTTGGGGACGACGACCGGCTTGATGTGTGCCGGAAGCTGGTGTCGCCGGACCGCGGCGATGGTCTCCTTATCGTCCTCTTCGAGCAGTATCTGCACGTCCAGCTTGGTCTTGGGATAGTCCATGTTATCGATAGCCTGGATTAAGGTGGGCAGTACCTCCGCCTCGCGATACACAGGCACCAGCACCGTATAGACCGGCAGGTCACGGTCGTCGAGGGTGGCGATCTCCTCCGGCAGGAGGGGAATCTCCAGGCTGTGCGACAGGGCTTTGTAGATCAGATAGAACTTGTAGCTCGAGAAGCTGACATAGAACAGTGTGCTCAAGGAAATCAACACGGTGAGATACGACACCGGCTTGAGGGCCATCAGCAAAATCGACACGGCCAGGAAACCCAGGAGAAGCACCTTCTGACGCGAGGTGAGGACTCTGCTGGCCGATTCTTCGGGATACCGGAACACCAGATCATTGGCGCTCTGCCACAGGTAGTCGCCCTTGTACACCCGCTCCAGCGCATCTTCTATGTCTTCCTCGGTAGCTATCACCGGCTCGACCCGGCAGCCCGTCAGCGTCTCGATCTGTTCGATGGCCACCGTATCCAAAGGATTGACCATCGCCACTGTCAGGGTATCGCCCCGGCGTGACAGGGGAATCAATTCGTTGCTCCGCGCTACGGTCTCCGGGACGCTGCGAGCGATGTCTTCTGGGATGTCCGCCCCCTGCAGGTCGAAGTACGGGAAGTTATGCTGCTCGGAAAGGCAGCCCACCAACTGGTCCTGCGTGAGATATCCCAGGCTGATCAGCGCTTTCCCCAGACGGACGCCGCTGCGCCGGTGCAGCTTCATCCCTTCCTCCAGTTGCCGGCGGTTGATGACGTCCGCTTCGAGGAGGATGTCTCCCAGCAGCCGGCAATTGTAGACGCGCCGGATGGCCTCCGCTAGCTGCTCGCGGGTGGCGATGACTATCGACACTGGGCATCTGAGCTGCTGTTGTACCGTGGCAACAGTGTCGCTCTCTACGGGGTTGACGAAAGCCACTGTGATCGAGTCGCCGGCGCGGCTCACGGGGATGGCGCTGCAGCGCCGGGCAACGTGTTCGGGCAGAAGGCGAGCAGTCTCTACTTCGAGCGGCTCCGTCCATCGCAGGACCTGGCGCCGCGCCCCCAGGCCGTCGATGATTTCCACCGGGATCCTCCGGTAGCGGAGGTCCGCCTGCGGTACCTTCAAGTAGACAGCGATGGCGCTCGCCAGTTGTTCCTCGGAGAGGAAGCCGAGCGTTGTCACCGCCGTATCGAAGGGCATCTCCGCCTGGAGCTGCCGTTGCCAGACCTGGACCATCTGATCTCGGCGCAGGAGCCCGGCCCTTGTCAGTTGTTCCCCAAGCTCGAGCAATTCCTGGCTGATGGCTGAGAGGTCTGTTCCATAGATGCGGTCGATGGCCTCCTGTATCTCGGTCTCTCCGGCCAGCACGACCCGTAGATTCAGCCCCGTTTGATCTCTAATCACTTGCAGGGTATCTTCGTTCTGGGGATCGCTGGTGGCCACGGTCAGCAGGCGACCCTCTCGATAGAGCGGTGCAATGCCGTACTGGCGGGCGATCTCCTGCGGGAGGAGGAAGGAGGTCTCGGCCGGCACTACATATCGTGATACGTCCACCCACGGCAGCCGGAGCTGGAGCCCCTGCACCTCGGCCAGCTCCGCCTCGCTCAGCAGTCCAAGGTCGATGAGGCATTTCCCAAAGACCCGGCCCGTTTGGTGCTGGCGCTGCAAGCCCATAGCTACCTGACTCGGGGTCAGCCGGCCGCTCTGCACCAGGTATTCCCCCAGCATCGGCCTCACCGACCCCCGTGCGCCGTCGGATACGCCGTATACCATCTCGAAGGCCGACTGCAGGTCGGCCTCGCTACACAATACAGCGTGGACGGGTTGGGCGAACAAGACCTCCAGCAGATTCCTCGTGTTGCTGTCAGCCAGATCGGCCATGGCGACGAGCACCCTCGGCCCAGCTCGATGCAGCGCCAAACAGCGGTAGCGACGGGCGACGGGTTCCGGGACGATCGCTGCAACGGAACGATCGATGTGCACATCGGCCAGCCGGACCAGTTGGGAGTTATGCAGCTCGGCGCGGGCCTTGAGGATCTCGGTTTCCCCGACCTGGCCCAGCCGTAACAACACACCCTCGACCGATTCGCCCGTCTGCCGCGCGATAGTCTCCGCACTGGCCACTTGGGCACCCTCGATGAAGCCGCTGTCGAGTAGCTGCTGCCACAGCGGCTTGGACGGCTTCTCGGTTCCTTTGGAATTGCCGCGCACCTGACCATAAGCCCGCGCGATGGCCTGCGCCACGGCCGATGCTGTACCGATCACTGGGAGAGGCTCGAAGCCAGTCAGCCTGGCGACGGTAGCCAGCACATCGTTGGGAAGCAGGTCTTTGCTGGCCACCACCAGCTTCCCATCGATGGCAAACATAGGGACCAACTGCCACCGCTGGGCGAATTCACGAGGCAAGAGCTCGGCGAATGCAGGGCTAATGCGATAGCTATCGAGGCGCACGTGGGGCACACTGAAGGTAAATGCGAGCGCTTCGGCATAGTCCTCTTCGGTAAGGCCACCGATCCCCAACTGATCGCCCGACTTGGGCGGCCAGCGCGACTCGTTCTCCTTCTCCAGCGTGGCGATCTGATGGCTGGTCAAGAAACCCGTATCGAGCAGGACACGGGATAGCGCCGGCAACAGGTTGGCTGGCTCCTGAGGGCGAAAGACGCGGTCCAGCAGCACCCCTATCTCGCCTTCGCTGCTCAGGAGGGGCCTGATTTCGTGTGGCATCATCCGGCGGAGCTCGGCCAGCGCCTCGGCATCGTCAGGATCGGCCATGGCTACACTCAACATATCCCCGTGGCGCGCCAGCGGGACCAACCGCCGGGCTCGGGCGAAGGATTCGGGTATCTGGCGTGCCAGGCGGTAGTTGATCGGCCAGTAGACGATCGGCGTGTAGGGTCGCTGAGCCGGTTCCTCTGCTCCGGCTCCCATGTGGTCAAATGTAGGAGTGCTAGAGATCATTGCGTGGCGGCGTCCTCCAGCGCCTGGGGATGAGCTTTCGGTAATGCTTGAGGATATCTGGCAACGCCAGCACGGCCACAAAAACGGCCAGCATCACCAGCGGTATGGTCAGATATCCTGTGAAAACACCGATGAACATAAGCAGCCAGACGACGATGACGGCGAAGACGCGTGCAAGAACAAGAAAGATACTGACAATGCCCAACCCATCGTCCACGGACCATACACCCCCACTATTCACCCATCCGGCTGTTCAATGCGTCGGCCCTCATACAATTTGGTCAAGAGGCCTGCCCTCCCGTGGCAGGGTCTTTCGATTATTCGACGTAATCTGTAGTAATCTGTAGGGGCCGACCCGCGTGTCGGCCCTGGAGAGTTGGGCTCGATTGGCGCCAGGGCGCACACGCGGGTGCGCCCCTACGAAAACGCAAGCCCGATCTCGGAGAGTGTTGAATAGAATGAGAACGACGAAGGCCATCCCTATTTTGGCCTCGAATCAAGCCCTATGCGCCCCACAGGTCGGGCATGACTTGGGCCGAGTGGGGACAGTCCGCGATTCATTGGTTCCCATTCAACACTCTCATCTCGATAATCGAAACACCCTGCCCCCGTGTGCGGTGCCGTTGGACCCCTCTATGACGAACAGATCGTCACCCGGCTGCAGTTCGAGCCCGAGCCAGCCTGCTGCCGGTAGTCAATCAGGCGTAGACGCTTCTAGGGTGCGGTCGTCGCTGGACTTGATTCGCAGCTCAATGCTGCCCGGCCGGCTGGCGACGAGCGTCGGCTGGTACTGCGTCAGCTCCTTCAGGCGCTCTTCCAGCGGGGCCGTCCCGGCGTATCGCACGACCTCGTACAGCGTCCCCCGGTGGAACCGCCGTATCTTGGCCATAAGGATATCGCTCAGCCCTTCGAGCGCGGCGTGAAAGGCGGACAGCGTGCGGAAGCTCCCGAACTGGGAGACGCTGAGCTCCACCAATATCGGCGTTATCTGGCCGTTCACGGCGGCAGAATTGGCCGCAACCACCGGCGCCGGCTCGGCCGACCCTGCCGGACTGGCAGCGACGGTCAGGTGCGGGTCTGCCCCCGGCTGAGGTTGGCTCGATTGCGGAGCGGCGGGGCCGGTAAACAGGGCGGACGTCACCCCTTCGATGCGTTCAGCGCGGCCACCTTCTGTACGACCTTCCGTATGTGAAGCGGCCGTCCCATCGCCCGGCCTGATGACCGCGCCGGCCCGGACTGCCGGGGGCTCGCCTGTGACCTTCGTGTCCGCAGCTTTTTCCCCCTCCGGCGTAGCCGTCGTATGCACGGCGACGGGACGCGGCGCCAGGGGAACGGGTCCTCCGTCATTGTTCTCTGGCGCTTCGGGCGCAGGGTCCGCCCGGCGCTCCGGCGTCACCGGCTCGTGCCGGTGCCTGGCGCCGATATCGCTGAGACTCGTCAGCAGCTTATCCAGAGGCTCTCGCTTGTCCAGCATAGCATCAAACTCACCGGGCGATGTCCTGGCAGAATTGAGATTGCCGGCCAGCCCCACCAACATAACCGACCCCATCTGCTGCTTGGCCGACTTGAGCGCCGCCAGCGTCGTCTGATCGGTGGCATCCAGGTCTACCAGAGCGACGTCTGGCGAGACGGCCGAGGTGAGTTGCGTTACATCTCTGGTGCCCGAGGCCTGGCCGACCACCGCTATCCTGGCATCCTTGTGCAGGACGAGATGGAGCAATTGGCATGCTCCATCATCATCGCCGACGATGAGGACCCTCACCCTGTCCAAGGCTGACTTGTCTTCCATCACCACCTTGACCATTCGTTCCAATCGTCTGTGTTGCGGCTCAGCTTGCCTTCCAACCCGCTGCCACCGGCCGCCTGGCCCCGATCCCGATCACGACCCGGCCCACGCCCAATTGCACGAGGCGTACGCTGAACCCAGGCAGCTTCATCAACAGGCTCGCCAGCGGGCCCCTGCCGGAGTACCGGACTTTGAGCCGGAGCGTATCCCTGTCGAAGTCTTCCGTTTTCATCTCGATGACGCCGGCAACTTCCCGCACCGCTTTGCAGAATGCCGTCAGGGCGGCGAGGCTGCCCAGCGGAGATGCCACGATCTCGATATCCTGGGCATCGCCCGCAGGCTCCGGCACGGACGCAGCGCCAGCCGACGCGCCCTTGTGACGGACTGCGCCTGTAACCCGATCATCGTCGGCGGGCTGGTCAGCAGGGGTGGGAACATCTGATCTCGGCGCAGCGGTCCGGCGGGCCTCGTCCACCTTCTCCCCAACCGGCTGCTGCCGCTGACTGTGCTCCCGCTCCGCGAGGAGCTCCTGCAGCAGGCCGGCGATGGACAGAATAGAATTGCCGGCTTGTCGGAAGAACTCGGCAGTCCTGCGCTGGACCTCCCCTTCGTCCTGGACGAGCTCCTCGTCTCCCTCGCCTTCGAGCAGCGAATCGATCTCCTTCTGCAGCGCCGTCGTCCGGCGGATGACTTCGCCGTATCCGTGGGCGTACTCGTGCTTCATCGCGACCTGCATCAGGCTGATTGCGTCGTCTGCCCTCTCCAGCATCTGCCCTACCGTCATAATGACAATCTGCGCCATATCACGATGGGCGAGGGTCGTGCGCTGGGCCTCGGCGACTCTTTCGAGGGACTGCTGAAGCGCTAGCAGCAGTTCTGCGTTTCTCTTGCCAAGCCCGACCAATTCGCTGTTCTTCCGCTGCAGCTCCCTGACGCGGAAGATTATGTTATCGGTAAGCTGCTCGAACTGAGGGTCAGGCTCCTTGTACCAGACGGAGTCGAGCCGCAGAATCTTCGATGGGTCCACGTTGTTGTCTGTGCTGCTATCGGATAGTTCCATTTCGAGCCCTTCTCTAGGCTACTGTTGGCCCGGCGAGACACAATAGGGCTGGCAGCCCCTCACGCGGAGCGTGCAACGCCCGCTCCTTCGATTGCACCCTACGTGTGCCGCATGGTCGCGGCCAACAGGGTGTCACCTCAGTTCCTCATTCCTTCCAACTGTAGTATGTCCGCTCATTAGAACAACGGTCCTATCCCAACTTGTGCATCCTCGCTTGATCCGGCTCAAGATTACTATCCCAACGAATAAGAACCAAGCCTAGGATCGTGTAGAACGCGTACTCTTTCGGAAAAGATTTGGTAAAGAGCTATTCAATCGAGACCTGATGGGCCCTTTTG
Organism: Chloroflexota bacterium; assembly: GCA_023475235.1. Taxonomy (GTDB): domain Bacteria; phylum Chloroflexota; class UBA6077; order FW602-bin22; family JAMCWG01; genus JAMCWG01. The sequence continues at coordinate 53,107 of JAMCWG010000006.1, read as the reverse complement.
CGGTGCCCCCCGCGAATACCGGGCCAGAGATGTATACAAGCCGACACAGCCGTAGTGGCGGCGCACCCAGGCAACGGTTAGCAGACCGCCGACAACGGTGGCGGCTAGACCAACGATCCCCGCTTCCGGCCCGAAGGCGCCCCCCGTCCACCCTTCGGGGCCGCCCTGGGCGATGGCAATGAAGCTGGCCGAGCGGGCGAGCCCACTGACCGGAAAGCCAAACACGTATCCCTGAAAGAAGTTCCAGGTGATGTGAAGCCCGATGGAGATCGCCAGCTCGCCGGTCAGCACAAACCCGAGACCCAGGAACAGCCCAGCTACCAGCAGATTGAGTATGCTGACGAGGGTGGCATTGGGATTGCCGGCGTGAAGCAGGCCGAAGACGGCCGAGGATATCAGCCAGGCCAGCACGAGCGCCCCCGCGGGGCCGATGCCGTCGAAGTTCAGCCCCTCGGCCAGGTTTCGCAACTGATAGCCGCGGGAAAACAGCTCCTCGTAGATGCCTACCCCCACGAATCCGACGAGGCCCCCCAGGACGGCCAGTCCGAAGGGCAGCCCGGAAGGGCCGGGCTCCAGGGTGCTAGTGACGCTCACCCACCCCAGGGCCCACTCGACCAGGAAGATCATCACCATCAGCAGCGCGCCCAGACCCAGGCCGAACGCCAGGTCCAGCCACCAGTCCCTGTCAAAATGAAATCCCAGGTCGGCGAAGGGCCGGCGGTCCAGCAGGCGAACAGCCACGCCCACACTGACGACAGCCGCCAGGAGAGAGCCGACGATGTTCAGCGCCATGAAGAGGGGGGACTTGCCAGCGACTTCCCTTAGCGCAGCCGGGTCGGCGATGCTTAGAGGAGTGCCTCCAGTCCGGGTAAGAAACGCCAGCGCAAAGGCGGAGCTAAGGACTCCGAACACGACAATGGCCACCAGAAACATAACGGACTGCGCCAGGAGCCGCCAGAAGGCGCGCGGCCGGCCCTCCACCCTATTCCAGAACAGTCCCAGCGCTGACATCTTCACTTCCCGCTGCCGAGACGGCCGCATCGAGCAGCCCCCCGCTACCGGCCTATCGGCCGTCCAGCCATTCACTTGGTCAGCCGCCCTGTAGGGTAGGTACCCAAGTAGGTCATTATATAACCCGATAGTGCTATACTAGACTTCAATATAGCATATCTGTCAGTCGAATTGCACGTATTGCTGCCTGTAATTGTGCATGTTGTTACCAAGGACTAGCACGGCCCATCAATTACAGAATCGACCCAAATGCAAATGACTTCACTGGAAATGCAGGCTTACGAGGGCGGACCGCTGATGGTGAAGCTGCTCCACGACCAGATCGTCAGTACCCTCAAGCAGTTTTCGACGGTCCGGGAGGTCCGCGTCGCCGTCGAGGGACAGACCGAGGGCGTTCTGGAGCCATAGAAGCCGCGCCGCGGAGGCCGCAACGGGCCAAAGGGCGCGGCTAGGGCCTCTTTTGAAACCGGACGGCGTCGGCGATTACCACGCCGTTGGCATCGTCGCTCAATGACACACGCGCGGGGCCCGCGTCGAAGGAGTAAGTCCCCAGGCTCACCCACCGCGCGCCGCGCTCCTGCTGGCTAACCCGCACCGGATGGGCGCCATCCCGCGCGTGCACGACGAACGGAGCATCCATCGCACGATCGGGGGCCGCCGTCCACCAGGCGAACACCTCGTAGGAGCCGGGCTCGTACAGATTCACCTCCCAGGTGTAGCTGGCACTGCCGCTTCCCGCCGGATGTACCTGGTAGGCGTCGCCGTAGTAATCGGAGACGTTGCGGGAGACGGGCCAGTCGCCCTTCCAGCTCTCCCGGCCGCCGACCTTCGGGGCTGCGATGGCCTCGACGGGCTGGTTGGCGCTCACCGCATCCGACATAGCGACGCCGCGCACCGGCTCGGCGAACTCGACCCAGGCCGTGGTCTTCACCTCAGCGCGGGACACGCCGGGGCGCGGGCGCACGACGAACACGTATTCCCGCCGGTCGCGCCCGGGGGTGAGCTTGGCGTCGGGATCGATCCAGGTGACCACCGAGCCGTCGAAGGCCCCGCGGTTGCTGCCCGGCGAGCCGGCCCAGGAGTCCACAAACTCGGTGTTCGCCGGGACCGCCCCCTTTATGATCATACGCCGTACCAGCTCCGGCTCGTGGTTATCGACGAAGATATGATAGCTCACCGTATCGCCCTTCGGCTGAGCCCGCAATTCCACCTGTAGCGGCGGCCATTCCGTCATCCGCTTGGCCCGCTCCCGCAGATCGGCCAGCTTCTGATAGAGATACTCGCCCGGGCATTCGGTGTCGTTGAGGTCGCGATGGCCCACGATGTTGGGCACGGCAGGGCTCGTCTGTCCGTTGCTCAGCCGGTAGCCGGAGAAGCCGAGGGGATCGATCGTGCCGCCTGCCGCCAGCTTCGACTTGACGATCCAACCGACCATTTTCACCAGCGCATCGTATTCGAGGTCGGGCACTGGATCCTGCTGGAAGTTGCCCATCAGGGCGATGCCGTGGGTCCGCTGATTGTAGCCGAGGGCGTGTCCGGCCACGACCGCCCGGTCCAGCGGCTCGTTGCCGTAGTCGGGCTCCGGGCCGTGCCGGCCCTCGTAGATTCGGCCATCGTAGCCCACCAGGCTGTTGTAGCCGATGTCACCCCAGCCATTGACTACGGTATGGTAGTAATAGATATCGTTGATAGCGATCACCGAGCGTCGCTGGCAGTAGGCTTCCGGCGAGGAGCACACATTCGGCCCGGCCGTGTGGTGGACGACGATCTTCTCCACGCTCGTGACCTCCTCGGGCCAGATCAGGCCCCGCTGCGGCCCCCCGCTCGCCTCGAAGCGAAGGCGCTCGTCGGCGCCCCACTGCTTGCGGCTCACGATGCCCAGGGGCTTGATGGCGGCCTGCGCCTCGTCTCTCGGCGCCAGCCGAAGGTGCAGCTCGGACCCCGGCGGTGCACTGGCCGAATCGAAGGCGAACAGGCCGACCGCGTGGAGGGCCGGCGGCTCCGAGCCGTCGGCGGCGAGGGTAACGCGATACTGGGCATAGCGGGCGCCGTTCGCCGCGGCCAGCGTGCTGTAGTACACTTCGAGCCCGCCGGCCGTGTTGTAGGTGCCCTCGCCTTCCAGCTCCTGCCATTCCCCCCAAGTCGTGGCCTCGGGGCTGCTGCGAACGGCGAAGGAGAGCTTGCCTCCGCTGGCGGGACTCTGTACCCAGTGGGCGGCCAGCGAGCTGGCGGCCAGGGGCAGCTCGATAACCGGCGAGGTGTAAGTGCCTTCGGCGGCCGACGCCAGCGTCAGGGCGGGGGAATCCTCGTCTCCCTGCAGGACCAGGCCGCCCTCGTACTGGCCGGCGGCGAAATCGGCCCGGCGCTTATGGTCGACGCGCCGCATCTGTGTGCGCACCGTATCCGTGCGCTCCAACACCGGCACCAGGGGAAACATTACCATAACGATACCGGTCAGCAGGGGAAGGGTCAGTCCGAGCCGCAGCAGTTGGCGTCCCATAGGTCAAGCTCTCCTTAGTCTGATGGCCGGGGCACTACGACCTGATAGCCCGGGTAGTAGTCGCACGCCCCTCGCGGGCACTCCCGGTTTCGCGCCGTGTAGCTGCAGGCAGGCCGCGGGCCCGACTCAAGCTCAATGCCCATCTCGGCACGCAAGAACTTGAGGGCCGCTCTCAGCGCCTTCCGGCTGGCCCGCTTGCAGCAGCGCGGATGCTCGTGCAGCATCTCACTCAGAGCGAACGCCGTGGCCGCGTTGGCCAGCCGGCGCGGCGCGCCCCTCAGAGGCGTCGCCTGGGTCAGAACGCTGACGGCGATGCCCACGCCGATGCCGGCGCCGCAAGCCCCGTAGAAGCCGCACCAGCCGCCGGGCACTTTGGCGCCACGCGCCACCGCCTCCTCGACAGCTCCCGCGGGAATAGGATAGCCGGCATTGCGCGCCGCCGCCACGATGGCGGCCGGCACAACAGCGTGATGCTCCGGGCCGTGCATCGGCACCGCCGGATGTGACATCACCCGCTCAAGGATGTCCGCCGGGGAAGTGGAAGTCGAGGACTCGAGCACCTTCCTCAAGACATCGAGCGCCTCACGCTCGTGGCAGGCATCGCAGATGTAGTGCCCCTCCGGGCAATAGATGAGCGTGCTCGATTCCGCGCCGCAGAACGAGCACCGCAGCGAAACGGGATCGGTTGTGTAGATCAGGGGGACGCCGCAGACCCCGCAGTTGGCCGCGAACGCCATTCTGGCTTTCAGTGTATCATCGGAGCTCATTTCTCGATCCTGGCCTATTGTTGTAATAGCGAAGAACGCTAGACCATCCTAGCATTCAGGTCTCCCGCGGGTCAATGCGCACCCTGCGTATCGCCGCCGGACGGCCGCGGGCGGCCCTCAGTTCGAAGAAGCCGCGGACCCGGCGACGATGGCCTCGACCATCTGGTGCCCGAACGCGATGGTGTACGCATCGAGCTCGGCGAAGTCGGGCGTGGAGCCGGCCGGCGAATAGGGGGACAGCGTGGAATCCAGCAAGTCGCGAAGCTGGATAAGGGGGTTGGCAAAGGGCTGTGCCGGTGCAATTGGCTGATTGGGCAGCATCTCCGCGTCGGCCAGCAGCGCGATTCGGGCGTGGTACAACCGGTCGCCCACCACCAGCGGCATATACCAGTAAAGCGTATTAACGTTCAGGTGGGGTCGCTTCCTGCCGCGATTGACCTGCGATTCTACCAGACGGGCGGCGATGCCGCGTCCCAGGCTCACCGTGGAGACGCCGACGATCCGCTCGCCGTGAAACAAGTTGCACTGCTCCGGGGTGTACGTATCCAGCGACCTCTTGTCGGGGGTGGCCACGAACTGCACCACTACCGACGCCTTGTCCGTGCGGTAGGCGACCAGCCGCGATTGAGAGTCACGCCCGTACAGGTCCTGCCAGTCGATTTCGCCACGCAGCTCCCGGTTCCAGCCGGGTATCTCAGGCAGCAACGCCCACGCCTCGTGAACGGGCGTTGCCGGCAGCGACTCCGAGCTCAGCGGCCCAAACTGATACAGGGTCGTCTGGCCTGCTGCCAGCACCAGGGCGGCAAGGCCGGCGACGCACAGGCGACCCCGATAGCCGTCCGGCCGGACGGCCAGTTGAGACCCCAGGACCGGCATATGCCGGCCGACGTCGAGATCGATGCCAAAGCACCTGGCCAGCCAGAGCATGCTGATGAAGACCGCGGCGAACAGAACGGTGCCCAGGACGGGGTGCACGGTGCCAAGGGCGAAGTCCACGCCATCAGTCGCCGCCAGGTAGAGCAGAATCCCTACCCGCAAGAGGTTGCTGAAGAAAGCAGCCAGCGCACCGGCCATCAGCCAGGCAAGCTTGTTGTGGGTGCGACCGGAAGCCGTGATGGCGAGGGGCAGCCCGATGAGGAGAAAGCCGATCAGCGCGTTCATCCCGGAGCACGTGTCGGAGATGACGATGGTGAACCTCTCCGGCCCTGTGCTGACGAAGCGCGTGGGATCGGACGCCGACACGGCAATCGGGAGCGAGAGACCCTGGACCACCAGCGCCCCGAAGCCTGCCGTGAGATCGACGAGCGCCGGCGCGATGGCCTGGTGCAGCCAGATCAGCGGGAAAGACCATACCAGCAGCAGGTACAGGAGCGCCCACCGGACGACACCGGCGCCGCCCAAGCCCCAGAAGAAGACCACGAGGGCCGTGGCGAATACCGGTATGACGAGCAAGTCCAGTCGAAGGAGCCAGTAGTACCAGGACAGCCGTGCCGGCATGAAGAACAGCAAGGCAGTGCAGACGACGAACAGCGCGATGAAGACCACCCCGTCGAAGAACAGGTCACTTTGCTCACGGCTGGCTGCCGGCGCGCGGCCGTCGTGAACGAAGATGTAACCGGCCAGAATGGGCACCAGTATGACGAAGGCCAGCGGCGTGTCGCTGGCCGCGAAGGTGCCAAGCTGCAGCAGCGAGTACCACCCCGCCGCCGGCACGAAGAGAAAGACCCAGAGCGGCACTCCGCATGCGGACCATCTCAGCACCTGCCAGGGCCTGGTCCACGCGGCCCGCTCGGTGCTTTGGAGGTTCAATGCTTGCGTGGCTCGGACCAGTGCGTAACTCGATAGAGGCCGTAGCCGACCAGCCCGGCAGCCGGGTAAACGAGGGCCAGCGGGACTTCGGGCGCTTTCCGGCCCCTGCCTTCTTCGTCGTCGTCGCCGGCCCAAACGACAGACACCGAGCTGGCGAAGATCAGCAACGCGAGTATGAAGGCGAAGGCAAGTTTCACGGCTATCTCCTTTGTATCTGCGTCAGAGCGGCTACCGCCCACCATATCGGCCATGAAGTAGCGCGTTTTCATTTAACGTATTCTAGCGGCCAGCATTATAGCGTATTGTCAACCCAATAGCAAAGCCCGCTGACGACGCACCGGCACGCATGCTACACGCCGCCACGTTGTTATTATCAGAACGTTGCGGCGAAGGATCAACGGACAAAAGGCCCGCCAGCCCGGTACAAACGTACCGTGGCGCTGGACTGCGCCGACGCCCGTCCACGCGCCGCGGCCGTCCGAACGCACCCTACGAAGAGCGGCGCTGCTCCCAGCCCTCGTCGAAGAGGCGCAGGAAGTTGCGGTCGCTGTAGGGGTGCTTCAGCATCTCCTCGTCGTTCAGCTCCACACCCAGTCCTGGACCCTCGGGCACCGGCAGATAGCCATCCACCATGCGCGGCACACCCCGCATCAAGTCCCCAGCCCAGGCGACGGCGGCATCGTCGAAGCATTCCTGGATGAGGAAGTTCGGCAGCGTGGCATCCAGATGGGCGTTTATCGCCGTTGTTAGCGGGCTCTGGGCGTTGTGCAGCGCGACGAATGCCTTGTGCGCCTCGGCGATGGCGGCCACCTTCTTCACCCCCAGGAACCCGCCGCAGCGCAGCGTCTCCGGCTGGACGATATCCACGCCACCCAGGGCCAGCAGCCTGGCGAACTGCTCCAGGGTGTTCAGACGCTCGCCGGTGGCCACCGGCACCTTGATGCGGCGCGCCACCTCCACGGTGGCCTCCAGATCGGTGGAGAGGACAGGCGTCTCGAAGAACATCGGCCGGAACTCGGCCAGGGCATCCCCGATGGTCACGGCCGTGCTAACAGAGAAGCGGTCGTGCCCCTCGATGAGGATGTCCACGTCCGGCCCGACCGCGTCCCGGACCGCCCGGACCAGGGCCAGGGACAGACGCAGCTCAGCCGGCTCCAGGAAGCGGTAGGCGTTGCCGAAGGGGTCGAACTTGAGGGCGGTATAGCCCATCTCCGCCACCTGGCGGGCCTTCTCGCCGAAGAAGGCGGGGTCACGCGGCCCTTGATACCAGCCGTTGGCATAAGCCCGCAGCTTGTCCCACATCTTACCGCCCAGCAGTTGATGGCAGGGCACGCCCAGGCTCTTGCCCAGGATGTCGAAGCAGGCGATGTCCAGGGCGCTTATGGCCGTGGTCACGACCGGCCCGGCGCCCTGGAAGGTGCCTTTGTAGATGGCATCGTGGAGATGCTCGATGCGCCGCGGGTCCAGCCCGATGTAAAGCGGACGCAGCTCGTGGATGGCGACCTCGATGGGCTTGGTCTGGAGGCCCATTGTCGCCTCGGCAATGCCGGAAATGCCCTCGTCGGTGAGGACGCGCAGAAAGACCCAGTTCTTCCATGGATTGCCCACGACGAACGTCACGACGTCGATAATCTTCACCCTGCACCTCCAAGTTTAGAGTGGGGATGGCCGTTCGGCCCTCCGGCATTATAGCGCCTTGCCCGGCCCACCGCACGAACAGGCAATTCTCATCGATTTCCTTATTGACAGGCGCGGCCGGCAGTGCTATATTACCTTATGTTAATAAATCTAAGGGGATGTCAGGGTTCGACAGGGGAGGAAGGCTAGTAACTGCAAGCCGAGGTGCCGTGTCCTCGTAAATCTGCGGCAAGCCAGTAACTGGCACATACGAACCAGCTCTAGCCGCCTAATCTAGGCGACTACGTCCATCAGACCCTCGTCCCGGTGGGGGATGAATGGGCGACGCAATGCCGGGGTGCTGCTTCTCAGACGTCGATAAGGGAAGCTTAAGACTAATCGGCTGGCCGCGAACGACTCGGTCGGTTGAGGCGGGAGCGGCGAGGAATCAAAGAGCCGACTAAGCTTGTAGGATGTTGCTAGAGGAGTCTTCTGGACGGGGGTTCAATTCCCCCCATCTCCACCCAAGCGACAAAGCCCTTGGTAGCGCTAGGGGCTAACTACCAAGGGCTTTTCTTTGCATGGTGAACAACTAGTCTTCGTCGACCTGGTCCTGCGGCGCAGGCTGGTCGACAGGCGCGGGCGTCACGGCACCCAAGGGGCTGGGCCGGCGCACAAAGGCGAGATCTCGAGCCCAGGAGCGGATCGCCGTCCAATCTCGCGCGTCGCGTCTCTCCACCTGCTTGCGCTTGGGTGGATCGACTCCCCCAAACAATCCGACGCTCACCGGTGCAAGCCAAGAGGCCGAGGCAAGCGCGCTGTCGAGCTGAGCCCGGGAGCGCTGCCACTTCTCCGCTGAGACCTCACGCGGCCCGAGGGCGAAGATAGCCACCGGCCGGATCGAGAGCTCTTCTCTGTGCCGGCTGAGGAATCTCCGGGCATCCCCGTGCCAGCGGCCGCTGTAGATCGGCGCCCCTAGCACTACGGCTCCCCATCCCCCTAGTTCTCGAACCTCCTGCGCCGGTCTGACTTCTGCTTGAATGTCGCACTCGCGGAGCGTCGCGGCCACCGCCTCGGCAACCTCCAGAGTCGAGCCGTGTTTGGTGGCGTACGCGATAAGCACTGGACCGTCTATCGCCCCGCTCCCAGTGGTCACGGGCTGCGTTGGCGTGCCGAGGCGATCCCGAGGCAGCAACGGACGTCCCCTGACAACGGCGAATATCGCCAACGCAAGGCCGAGGGCGACTATGACTGACGCAGCGATGAGAAGCGCAACTGACATGCATCTCCCTGGCATTCATGCCGTGATTCCCGGCAAGGCTAGCCTCATCGTTATGTCTCGTGCTAGGAGCAAGCATACCACCCCTGTCAAACCATCAGTTTCGTCAGAACAATCGAAAGAGGACGCGTGGACACGGAACACATGGAACGACAGGCGCTCTTCCGTGCTGCAAATGCGGTCGGCCGACGGGTACGTTCGTCCTCGGCATATTGCGGTAGAATAAGGGTAGGACCGCGTTGGTGACCTGTTCCGGCCAGCGTAATGCCCGGGTATGTCTCAAGAGTCCGAACTTCTGAGGATGGGGCTACGATGGCGGGCAGGCGGAACGGCGACCGGCAGAGACCACGGGGGTTTGCCCGAAGGACGAACCCGCCAGCAGGAGCGAGGTCGTCGCAGGAGTCTGCGCTCGGGCTACCCGAGCCTGAGCCAGGCGAAATCGCGGGAAGGCTCGAAGAGCGGGCACGGCATCAGCAGCGGCGCCCGGCCCTCGAGGTGCTGCTGTCAGGTTTGATCGGCGGCCTCGACGTAGGATACGCGCCACCCGGCATGGCGTTTGCGACGACGCACCTCATAAAATGGCAGATATTGTACCCTGCCTCGCCGCAAGGTTCTGCCCGTCGAATTACGCATCAACCATTGAGGAGGGCTTCTGTGGACAATCGTATGACGACAACCGCTTTTGAACTGCCGGGATATCGGGTTGTGCGTAACCTGGGCGTCGTTCGCGGCGTGACCGTGCGCTCGCGTGGATTGGGTGGCCAGATTACCGGGTTCCTGCGGACACTGGGCGGCGGCAAGATCCACGAATACGTTCAGTTGTGCGAGGAAACGCGTGCGGAAGGGTTCGATCTTATGCTGGAGCACGCGGACCAAATGGGCGCCAACGCGATCGTCGGCATTCGCTACGACGCTACGGAGTTGGGCAACAATATGACCGAGGTGCTGGCTTACGGCACGGCCGTGGTCGTGGAGCCTTCGTGAGGGGCGGACACGCCCCGGAAGACCGGCCGATCTTCGCACTGCCGACGTGAAGGGTATCCCGGGAACCCGGCGTTCGGGTTGCCGGCGATATGTGGCTGCCGGCAACTTGGTATAATGCTAATCGAGACAGAAAGCGTGGCCGCTTAGCGGCGAAACAGGGCTGGCGTAGGGAGGCAGGTGTGTCGGAGAAAAGCATCGTCCAGAAGCTGTTGATATGCTGATGTATGTGGTATAGACAATCAGGAGGTTTGCTGTGCCTGAGCCAACGAGCCCCATCCCCGTGCAGGTCAACCTGCGCGTGCCCGAGGCGATCCGGCTGGGGGTGTACGCGGATTACCTGCGGGTGAGCTACACCGAGCATGCCTTTATCCTCGACTTCGCTCAATTGCCGCCGCCGGTGGATGTCCCCCCTGCCGCATCGGGACACGCGCCCAGCATCGACGCCCCCGTCGTGGCCCGGGTGCTGGTGCCGCGGGACCTGCTCCCCCGCATCATCGTGGCCCTGCAGCAGAACTGGCAGTTGCGTGAGACCAACGCCTCGGGGCAGCCCAAGACGGGCTAGGTCTGCTCTTCCGGCGCGCTGACGATCATGTCGCAGCAGGTGCCGCCGCACAGCATGCTCTCCGGGCGGGCGAAGCAGAGGTCGGGGTTGAAGGCCCTGTACTTGGCCTCGTCCACCTCGCAGAAGACGATGCCCAGCTCTTCAGCCTGCGGCCCCAGCTCGCGCCACATCTCCGCAAAGGGACAGTAGGTTATTCTGGTGCGGTGCTGCTCGGCGTCAGACCGCAGGGTCTCTCGTTCCCAGCCGATGGAGGGCAAGTCGGGCACTTTGCCGTAGTTGTCCGGCGTGGTCGGCAGGCCCTGCGCCTCCACCTGCTCCCGCACCTTTTCTCCACGCACGCGCCCGAACTCCCAGACCACCTTGCGGACCAGATCGCGCCCCTCTTCGCCATACTTCTCGATGATTTCCCTGGCGAAGAGGTAGTAAAGCAAGGCCTGAAGCCTGGCCATCCGGCGCACCTCACCCTCGGCGTCTATCGTCATATGCTTCTCCTCGGGTCATCTTCGGGACGGACAAGGACCCTCTATGCCTCGTAGTAACGACCGAAGTCGTCACTACCGCCCGCACCTCGTAGTAACGACTTTAGTCGTCGCTGCCCTCAGTCGACACTAATAACGTAAGCGTCGAGGCGGATGCTAGCATCGCCGCCCGGCAGCGTCAACTTCGCGGGGTTGACGCCTGATGATATACTTTAACGAACCGCTGATGGAGCACGAGGTTTGAGGCTTTCGCTGATACCCATACTCTGTGCCGCATTGCTTGCAGGAGCGTCGACGCTCATTTCTTTCTGGCACACATCTCCTGCGTCGGCTGCCGGCCCGCCCCTCATTCGCTGGGCCTACTGGGTGGCTTACGATCCGGCTTCGCTGGCCTCCCTGCAGGCCAATATCGGCGAGCTGGACTACGTCTCCCCCGAGTACTTCAATATGGATGGCAGCGGCCAGCTTTCCGGCGCCGACGTGCCGGCGGTGAGCAACATCGTGCGGGCCAACGGGGCCAAGCTGGTGCCGCTGGTGCACAACAGCGCCAAGCAGGATGACTTCAGCCCCGTGCTGAACGATCCTGCCCTGCGCCAGAAGGCCATCGGCAACCTGGTCAACCTGGTGGCGCAGAACAATTACGATGGCATCCACATCGACTTCGAGGACCTCAGCGCGGCCGACCGGGCGGGCCTCAGCCAGTTTATGGCCGATCTTTCCGCCGCCCTCGGCCCCCGCGGCAAGCTGACCACCATCGCCGTGGCCGCCAAGACCGAGGAGAAGACGACCGGCTGGGCCGGCGCCTACGATTACGCCGCTCTCGGCCAGTCCAGCGATCTGGTGGTGGTGATGACCTACGGCTTTCGGACCGCCCGCAGTGCCGCCCCCGGCTCGACAGCGCCGCTGCTCTGGGTAGACAGGTCCGCCGCGTATATCGCCTCACGGATTCCTCCCAACAAGGTGCTGCTGGGCATCGCCCTGTGGGGCTACGATTGGGACATGACCAAAGGCGGCGCCGCGGTAACCCGAAATTACCCGGCCATCGCCGATCTACAGGCCAGGTTCCGGGGGACTTACGGGTACGACGAGGTGGACCAATCGGCCTGGATGAGATACACCGACGGCGGATCGGACCACGTGATATGGTACGAGAACCAGCGGTCCATCGCCGCCAAAGTGGCCCTCGCTCCGAAATATGATCTCGGGGGCTATGCCACCTGGCGGCTGGGCCACGAGGGGCGGGAAGCTTGGAGCGCCCTGACCTCGTTCTCGCGCGACATCGGCGCACTGGACTGGGATATCGCCAAGGGCCACTTCTTCACCCAGGCCAACGGCCTCCCCACGGGCACCCGCCGCAAGGGCTTCGCCATCACGAACGACGGCGGCGTGCGCTTCTGGGACGAGTATCAGCGGCTGGGCGGCGTGGACGCGCTGGGGTATCCCATTTCCCGGCGCTTTCGCTGGAAGGACTTCACTGTGCAGGCATTCCAGAAAGGAGTGCTTCAATGGCGGCCGGAGGTCAACCAGGCCTACTTCGCCAATGTGCTCGACGAGCTGAGCCTGGCGAAGAAGGATTCCTGGCTGTGGACCGTGCGCTCCACCCCGAACCCGCTCCCCGTCGACTTCGACCGCGGCAAACCGTGGGACCAGGTCGTGGCGGGCCGCCTGGCGCTGATGGACGCCTACCCTGCCATCAGGGACCGATACGCCGCCTCGCTGGCGCCGATGCTCCAGTTCGGCCTCCCCAACTCGCGCGTCCAGGACATGGGCACCCACTTTGCCATCCGCCTGCAGCGGGCGGTCCTTCAGTTGTGGAAGGTGAACGTGCCCTGGGCTGCTGCCGGCACCGTGACAGTAGCTAACGGCGGCGATTTGGGCAAGGAAGCGGGGCTTTTCCCCAAGGAAGCTCTGGTGGCGGAGCAGCCACCCTTGCAGTGATGGGCCAGTAATCCGAGCTTGCACGGAAAGGAGGTGTGACCCCGCAGGGGCAACCCAAGAGCAGATACTGGCCTATGACCCGCAGCCGGAAGGGCTGCAGTACTCATCGTTGATACTCAAAATCGGCCAAGGAGGTAAGAGAGCTTGTTCCGCGTCGCGATCGTCTCACTCGTTATCCTCGCATTGCTATTGACCGGCTGCGCTCAAGCTGCCCAGAAGGCAGTGGAGCAGGCCACCGGCGTTCAGGTCGACCAGAAGGGTGAAAACGTCACCATCAAGGGCAAAGACGGCGAGCAGTTGACCGTCAGCTCAAACGTCCCCGACGAGCTGAAGAACTTCCCGGTCCCGCCAGGATTCACTGCCCAGAAAGACGGCGCAGGCACGCTGAGCACCGGCGGCGCCAAGACCTCGGTGGCTAGCTGGAAGGGGAAAGGCAAGGTTGAAGACACAGTCGCATTCTATAAGAAGACGCTGACCGACCAGGGCTACAAAGAGGAGATGTCGATGACTGCTGGCGACGGCGGAGTCCTCTCCTACACAAAGGGTGATAGCAGCGTCTCCATCACTATCTCAAAGAAGGATGGCGACAACATCGAGCTCGCCGTCTTGATTGGGAGCGGCTCCAACAAGTAGGCGGCGTTCCCGCATCCTCGTGCACCGACGAGGCCGCGCACGGCGGGTGCGCGGCCCGTTTATATCTACATCGCATCTCGGACGAATTGACATCGTCGCCACCGCAGCCTATGATGCTGGCGGGTCAAACCGTCCGCTAGAGCACACGTCACAGCGCACCATAATAGCGCACTAAAGAATGCACCAAAGGAGGAGCAACGTGGAAGCTAAAGTCGAATCCGAGGCTGTACCGATCCTCATCCCCTGGCAGACTCTCAAAGCCTACGAGACCGACCTGCTGGAGAAGGCGGGCGTTCCGCGGCCCGATGCTGAGCGCGTCGCCGAGACGCTGGTGAACTCGGACCTGCGCGGCGTCTACTCCCACGGCATTCAGAACCTGGGCAATTACCTCACGCGCCTCAGGGCCGGCCTCATCGACGGGAAGGCCAGGATGGAAGTGGTGCGCGAGACTCCCTCCGCCGCCCTTATCGACGCCAAGAACGGCGTGGGCCAGCTTGCCGGACTGATGGGCATGGAGCTGTGCATCAAGAAGGCCAAGGGCGCGGGCATCGCCACCGTCGCGGTTGGCCACAGCAACCACTACGGCGCGGCGGCTTACTACGCGATTATGGCTGCGAAAGAGGGCCTTATCGGGTACTCGACCACCAATGCCGGGTGCACGCTGGCCCCCTTCGGCGGCCTCACCAAGAGCCTGGGCAACGATCCGCTGTGCTGGGCCATTCCCAGCGGCGGCAAGTACCCGGTAGTGCTCGATATGGCCACCACCGTTGTGGCTGCCGGCAAGCTGAATATCGCCGCCAACAAGGGCGAAGATATCCCGTTCGGCTGGGCCATCGACAGCGAGGGCGACCCCACCCACGACGCCCGGGCGCTGGCCCACGGGGGCTCGCTGGTGCCCGTCGCCGGGCCAAAGGGCTACGGTCTGAGCGTCATCGCCGAGATCCTGTGCGGCGTTATGAGCTACTCCAGCTTCGGCACGCTGCTCAGCGGCGAGCGGCGCGGCCAGAACGTCCCCCTGGATATCGGCCACTTCTTCATCGCGCTGGACCCAAGCGTGCTGATGCCGCCGGATGAGTTCAAGCAGCGCGTGGACACGCTGGCGCAGCAGATGAAATCATCGCGGCTGGCGAAGGGCGTGAGCAAGATCTATATGCCGGGCGAGCCGGAGTGGGAGAAGTACGAGACCAATATGGCCAACGGCGTGCCGGTGCTGCCGAAGGTATGGGAGAACAGCGCCAAAATCGCCGCCGAGCTGGGCGTGAAGGTGCCGTCGGTCGGCTAAGGAATATACCGGGAACCCTGCGCGGGTTCTGGACCCGCGCAGGGTTTATCGGCAGGCGGAGATGGGCACCAAGACGAATTGATCGAAAGTCTTCGAAGGACCTCACTGGAGGAGGTTTCTCCTGTGGCTAGGACAATCGAGCATCACGATGCTCCTGGGCTGCGCGCGATGATCGTCTACTGGTCGGCTTCCGGCAACACGAAGAAAGTGGCAGAGGCCGTCCAGCGAGGATTGATGTCCGCGAGCGTGCAGCCTATGGTAAGGACGGTGGCGGAGGCGGGCGGCATCGACCTGTACGACTACGACCTCGTCTTCTTCGGAGCGCCGTCCTACTCCTTCCTTCCTCCCGAGCCGGTACTGCGGTACGTAAAAGAGAAGATAAGGCATCACCGAGACCGAGGCGACATCAAGCCCGGCGCCCCCAAGGTGCCCGGTAAGCGGGCAATCGTGTTCGTGACATACTCGGGACCCCACACCGGCATTGACGAGGCTATCCCTGTGGGCAAGTACCTGGGACAGTTCTTCGCACACATCGGTTTCGACGTGCTGCACGAATGGTACATCGTGGGGGAGTTTCACGGGCGGGAGGACCTGAGTACCCTGGGCAGGCTAGGAGACATTCGGGGCCGGCCCAGCATCGAAGACCTGGCGAACGTTGAGCGGCAAGCGGCCGAACTGGTGCTCAAGGGACCGTAACTGCCCCTAGCCCACGCGGGGCTTGCCTGGCGCACGCCAGGCAAGCCCCGCAGACCAGCACGCAAAAAGAGACAGTGGCAGATGGCCTCTGTCTCTTTTATTCTGGGCCCTCAAGCTAAAGGCGAGACTATCCGAAGCCCAGCCTCTTCTTGGCGTCTTCGCTCAGGCGGGCGGGCGTCCACCGTGGCTCCCATACCACCTGTACGTTCGCCTTCTCAACACCCTCGATGTTCTGGATGACCCGTCGCACATCTGCGGCGATCGTGGTGTGCATCGGGCAACCCGGCGCCGTCATCGTCATCTTGACGTTGACCGTGCCGTCCTGTATATCCACATCGTATATCAAGCCCAAGTCCACCACATTGATCGGGATCTCCGGATCGTAAACTTCCTTCAGGGCCTCTGTCACCTGATCTTTCGTTACCGCCATATCCTCAGCCTCCCCAGTATTTTCGTAGCTGTTATGTTGAATCTCAGTATGCCAGCGTCTTTATTCTACCACATCCAGCACGGGTTGGTCGGCGTCGCTCGCTTCATCGTCGAATACCACTTCGTAAGCAACGCCCATCGCACCAGTGGGACACACCGCTTCGCAATTGCCGCAAGCATCGCATGGAATATCGTCTAACAGATGGGCCTTGCCACCTTCGATAACGATACCATCCAGTGGGCATACCAGCGCGCAGTCGCCACAGCCACTGCACAGATCTTCGTCGATTTGAGGCGCTTGTTCGCCCATACCCATCGCCTCCATTCCTGGAATACTAATAACAAGATAAGCCACATCGCTCGTAGGTTATGTAACTTTGGTTGCAAACTAGGCCAGCTCCTCCAGGAGCTTGCGATTCGTGATGATGATGCGCCGCCGGTCGATCCGGATGGCGCCGGACTGTTCGAGGTCGCGCAGGGAGCGCGCCACCACCTCGCGCGCCGTGCCGATCATCGCCGCCATATCCTGCTGGGTAAGGTGCTCCCGCAGGCCGGCGCCATTGCCCGCCGCAGGCTGGGCGTGCGTCAGCAGCAGCTTGGCCAGCCGGGCGCTGACGTGCTTGAAGGACAGGTCCTCAACCATCGAGACCAGCTCCCGCAACTGCTGCGCCAGATAGCGCGTGACCTGCTCGGCCACGACCGGATAGCGCGACAGCAGCTCCAGCACGTCTTTGCGCCGCAGATAATAGAGTGTCACGGGCTCCAGGGCCATCACCGTCGCCGGCGCGGGCCCGCCGTCGAAAACGGCCACCTCATTGAACGAGTCGCCCGGCCGCAGCAGCCGTAGGATATGCTCCCGCCCACCCTCGGAGGTCCTGAGCAGCTTGAGCCGGCCCTTGGCGACGAAGAACAGCCGATCGGAAGGCTCGCCCTCCAACAACGCGGCCTCTCCCTTTTCCAGGGTGAGCCGCACCAGCCGCGCCTCCACGTCGCTCCGGGCCTGGGGGCTGAGCCCGGTGAAGTAGGGCAGGGCCTCCAGCAACGGGCGACGCAGGGGGCGGGGCGGCGTCTTGACTGCTTTCCGGCCCGCTTCAGATGTGGCCACGCGAATATGTCCTCCTAACGATGGTTTGCGCCGGTTGGTCTGTAATGTTTACTATAACGAATCGAGGGGCCCCCTGACAAGGTGCCCGCCTGCTGCCAAGCGCTACGGCGCCCGGCGCTCATTTCCTTTGGGAAGCCGGGATAAGCTGGCCACGGTCATTTTAGCGGCCCGCGGGCAGCTTGACAATGCTCGCGAGTGAAATCAGGTGGCGAATCCCACTTCGGGAGGTGATGCCGAGCAACGGCGCCGATCACTCAACAACAAGCAACAAACTCCTGAAAAAGTGCTTGACATGCTGCCTGAGAAATGGGAGTCTTATGAAAGCCGCGCTCGGACGGTCCATCCAGTTGGCGGCGAGGCGGGTACCGCTCGTGCAGAAGATAAAGCTCCAGGATACGGGCGCCGACTTCAACGAACTGTGCGACTACGTTGCGCGCAACGGCAGCCAACTATGAGCATATAGCCAATCAGTTAGCGGCTGACTGTTGCGATACCCGGGCCGTCAATAGCCGGGCTGCCCGGCAGTTCGCGTGGCCACGGCTTACGGATGATAGGAATGACCACCACTGAGCCACAACGGACAGGAGGAAAGCAGTGGCAGGCCAGACAGACAGGATAGGAATCGAGAGGATTCCCTCTGGGATACCCCAGTTAGACCCGGTGCTTGGCGGCGGCGTCCCGGCCTATTCCGTAAATATACTGGCGGGAGCCCCCGGCGTAGGAAAGACGACGCTGGCCCATCAGTTCCTGTTTCACAACGCCACACCCGCCGCCAAGGCCATCTACTTCGCGGCACTGGGCGAGCCCACCATCAAGATGCTGCGGTACCAGCAACAGTTTGATTTCTATGATGCCAGCAGAATAGAGACAGCCATCTTCTATGAGGACCTTGGATCGATAGCCATCAAAGAAGGACTGGCGAAGACTCTGGAGCACATCGCCGAAGGGCTCTCGGCGGTCACTCCGGCCTTCGTGGCCATCGATTCCTTCAAAGGTATCAAGGAGATTGGCGAATTGCGCGGCGAGAACGTCCGCTCCTTCGTTCACGACATCAGCTCCCTGCTGGCCACCTGGAACGTGACCACCTTCCTGCTGGGGGAGTACGCCGAGGACGAGATTTTCACAGAACCAGAGTTCTCGGCCGTGGATGGCATCATCATGATGAGCCAGCAGCCGGTGGGCAACGCGGTAGTGCACAAGCTACAGGTGGTCAAGCTGCGCGGCCAGCCGTCGCTCAGCGGCAAACATACCTTTCGTATCAATTCGAATGGGATAGAGATATTTCCGCGGATGGTGCCCATTGCCCAGCCGACGGACCCCCTCCCCACGCTAGACCGCTTGAAGTTCGGAGTGTCGGGGCTGGATGAGATGATGGCCGGCGGCATACCCCGCGGCGAGGCAACCTTGATCGCCGGCAGCGCCGGCACCGGCAAGACTTTGCTGTCCCTTCACTTCATCGCCGAGGGCGTGCGCCAGGGAGAGCCCGGCGTGATGGTTACCTTCGAGGAGCACCCTCGCGAGCAGAGGCGCAAGGCGCTGGGCTTCGGATGGGACCTGTCCAAATGGGAAGAGCAGGACCTGCTGAGGATGATCTACCTGCGGCCGCTGGACCTCTCCGTCGACGAGGTGCTGTACCGGGTCCACCGTACGGCACGGGAGGTCAAGGCCAAGCGGGTCGTCATCAACTCCATCTCGGGCTTCGAGCTGGGTATCTCGCCCTCCGACGAGCCGGAGTTCCGCGAGGCCCTGTACCGGCTCATCGCCACGCTCTCCGCCGAGGGGATCACGACGCTGATGACCACCGAGATCCCCAACGTCTTCGTGGACTTCGTCATTTCGCCGCTCCACGTATCATTTCTGGCCGACAACGTCATCATTCTGAGGTATGCCGAAATAGAGTCGCAGTTGCGAAGATTCCTTATGGTGGTGAAGATGCGAACCTCCAATCACTCGTTAGCCATTACCCAGTTCCGCATTACGGAGAAAGGTGTGGTGGTGGAAAGCCCCCTGACGGAATACAGCGGCGTCCTCTCGGGCATCCCCACGCTGCGTACCCTGCTGGGGCCGCAGCCGATGACCGCCGGCCTCTCCCCACAGGAGGAGACGCTGATGCACGCGCTGCTGGCCCAGCGAGAGGCCACGGCCGAGCAACTGGCCGAAGGAATGAACATCGCCGTCGACCAAGCTCGCGATATGCTGGGGAAGCTGGTAGACACGGGCTACGTGGTGCGGAGAGGACCGAAAGCAGACGCGAAGTACCGTGTGGCCCTCGTTACACCAGGTGTGTCAGTACGGCGAAGGTGAGAAGAGCGGGGGAACATATTGACTTGGCCAGCAATTCGTATATAATGCGCCTCACATAAAACTCCATTAAGGGACCGGCTGATCGGCTAGCACGGCCAATTGACTCTCCAAGCAGAGGGAATCCGCCATGAAATGCACGGCCTGTGGCGCCGACGTCGGCGCGGGTCAGAAGTTCTGCACCAACTGCGGCGCCCTGGTGCCTGAAGCCCGCTTCTGCACCAACTGTGGAAGGCCACTCGTCCCCGGCAACGCCTTCTGCACGGGTTGTGGAGCTCGGATTGGGGCGGACGCTCCGCCGACGCCCCCTCCAGCACCTGCCCCGGCACACTCATTGCCACCTGCCGCACCGGCGGGCCCAGCTCCCGCTAAGAGGAGCGGCGGGAGTGGAGCACTGGTTGCCGTTCTGGCCGTGGTCCTGCTGGCCGCGATTGGCGCCGGGGGCTTCTTGCTGTGGAATTCGACAATCAAGACATCCACCGCGCCGGTCGATGCCCCGCCTCCCGCGACGGAGGTCGCCGTGAAGTCGGGCGGGACCATCCCGACGGCGGTGCCTGCCGTCGCCAAGCCGAGCCCAAGCCCAACGGCAACGCCTTCCAAGCCGGTCCTGGGCAAGGCCGAGGCCAAGGACCCCGAGCCGGCAAAGATCATAACGTCAAAGGAGTTCGGGGAAGCCCCGGCCAACCAGGTGGCCGTGGTGATGAAGGAAGGGCAGACCCGCCAGGATGCCGAGCGGGTGGCCGGCGAGCTGGGTGGCACCATCGTCGGCGAGGTCGAGTTCTTCGGGATGTACCAGATCGAGACCAAAGGCACCACCGAGGCCGACCTCAAGGCTTCGATCAGCAAGGCATCGGGCTTGGCAGGTGTCGAGGTGGCCTTTGCCAACAGCGCGCAGTACATCCGTGAGATCCCGTGCAAGTCCTGCAGTCCTTTCGCGGACCCGTTTTTCGATGGAGAGAATGGGAGGGCCTACGGCGTGATCGGAGTCGGACGGGCCTGGGCTATTATGAAGGCTAGCGGCGTGGCCCTGGGCGATGTCACCGTGGGGGTCGCCGATACCCCGCTCTACAACAAGTCGGGGGAGATCAAAGGCACGACCAACATCAACACCATCGACCCCGTGGACCAGACTGATCAGCCAAGCAAGGACAAGGCTGGAAACGTCAGGAACGGTGGGTTGACCCATTCCACTATGGTAACCCATGTGATCGGAGCCAATCCCGACAACGGGGGCATGGCTGGCGTGGGGAGCATCCTGGGCAACCATGTGACCGTCACCGTCAAGAACCTGAGCGTAGGCCAGACGGGTTTTTCGGAGGTGGCTGCTGACCCGAACGATCCCTCGAAGATCGTTTACACAGACGGCAAGACTTACACCTGCAGTGGCTTCCAGCGCATGGCCAAGCTCATTCAGAGCGGGGCCACCATAATCAACTACTCGTGGGGCCCGGACCATCCGGACGCCTCGTTGGAGGCTGAAACCAAGGCGTACCGGATATTCCTTGAGAAGATGCAGCAGAAGTACCCCCAGGTACTCTTCGTAGCCGCGGCCGGGAACGAAAACGGCGACCTGAACGGAAAGAACTACAATTTAGGCGGGCAGAAGCTGCCCAACGTGATCACCGTTGGGGCCATCGACAACGATGGGAATAGGGCCGATTTCTCGAACAAAGCAACGGGCGATGGAGAGGTCACTATCTCAGCTCCAGGGGTTGACGTACCTCTGGGCACTGGCCCGGATGGCAAAGTTGTCAAGGCCAGCGGCACGTCGTTTGCCACGCCCATGGTCACCGCTGCTGCGGCAATGCTACGCTCCATCAACCCGAAGCTAACGGCAGAGGAGATAAAACAGCTCCTAGTCGCGACGGCACGACGCGATGTGCAGAACCCAGACTCGAAGGAGACCAAGATGGTCCCCGCGAATATGGGCGCGGGCGTGCTCCGGGTGGACGAAGCAGTCTTGAAGGTCATCAATGACAAGCTGAAGACCGAGGGCAAGCAAGCCCTCGACCCCAAGCGGCTGGAGCAGCTCGCCAGCATCGAGGGATCGGCGTCATCCAAGAGCGCTAAGGAGTACACCGTCAAGGCCAAGCTGGACGCAGTGGGCTCCGAGGGGACCGACGTCAAGGCCGAGATCAGAGGCGGGGGCGCCACGGTGACTGGAGCGCCGAGCAAGAAGCTGGCCGCTCCCGGCGAGGTAACCTGGGAAGTGGCCCTTCAGGACGAAAAGAAGAAGCCCACCGTGCGCATCTGCCGGCTGGACACCGGCGCCTGCTGCGACGCCAATCTAGAGGTGATCGACCTCAACGGCAAATGGGAAGGAACGATGACGATGACCGATGCTAAGTTCAGCGGCAGCGACATCGTCATACCCGATCCCTTCGACGATAAGAAGCCGCCGACAATCATAAAGAAAGAGGATTGTGAGCAGGCGATCAAAACGCAGCTCGGGAATGCCAGGCCTATGACGATGGACTTCCAGGGCCAGTCTCCCAGCACGGGAATGGTTACGATCGTCAACGTGGACGAGAAAGGCAAAGAGAGCCGGAGCAACCCTATGCCCTATCGTTTTGACGGCGATCGAGTGACCATCGACGGCAAAGAACAAGGGGGAGGCCTTCACTTCGAGGGCCGCGTCGCGGTCGGTGGCAACGACTACACCATCTCAGGACCGTTCAGCATGACCTTGGAAGACAAGGGGGCCGTCGTCCTGCGAATAACGGGCTCCTTCTCGGTTTCCAAGCCCAAGCAGTAGGGTAGCTGTGCAGCCAGTGCTGTCCTTCGTTCTAGCGGGTCACCTGATAGCAGTGGCCTCCTACAGCACATTCTTGTACCTGGCAGCGGCGATCACCATTGGCCTCGGGGTAGTCGTTGCGGCCCGCCGTGGCCTGCCCGCCGGACGCAGCCTCTTCTGCCTGGCCGCGATGGCCGCTGCCACTCCCCTGGGGGCGCGCCTGCTCGATATCGCCAGCAACCCGGAGGTATACGCCCGCGAGCCGGGTGAGGCATTCGCCCTGGATTCGTCGGGCTTTGCTCTGTACGGCGGCCTGTTCCTGGCGATGGTGGTGGGTGTTGTTAGCTGTCGGGCGCTGTCTGTCCCCCTGCTGCGGCTGGCCGATGCTGCAGCGCCGGCCCTGGGCACGGGAATCGCCATAATGCGGGTGGGATGCTTCCTGGCGGGGTGCTGCGCCGGGAAGGTCACCGACCTGCCATGGGGTGTGACATTCCCGGTCGCCAGCAACCCCCACGTTCACCAAATCATCAGCGGCATCGGCCTGTTCGCTGGCGGTCCATTGCCTGTGCACCCCACCCAGTTGTATGAGTCTGCCGCTGCTCTGGCGGGAGCGGCACTCGCAGTCTGGCTACTACGTCGCCGGATGGCAGATGGGACGGCAATCCTGGCTTTCTCGGCCTGGTTCACCGCCTTCCGCTGGCTCAATTTCCCCCTGAGACAGACTCCCCCAACACTTGGCGTACACGACTGGTTTTATCCGGCCCTGTACGCGACGATCATCATCGTGTGTCTGGGATTGCTCTTCTATGGATTACTGGTAACTTCGGGCTTAGCCACCCCCAAGCCAATCTTAAGGAAGGTGTGTGATGAAGTCGGATGAGAAGACCCGCTTAGCCCTTCAATGGCTTGTACCACACCGGTTGGCAGTGCTCGTTATTGGTTGCCTGATGATTGCCATAGCCCTGTCTGGCAGTCTGGATAATCACGCCGGCGTTTATGCAGCGAATCTGGATCAGCCGACCACCATAGATGTGGACTCCGCGCCGTTGACAGACGGCAATCCCTGCGCTGGACTAATGGTCCAGGACTTGAAAGACCCCTCTAAGAAGTTGAAGCCTATTGTGAGCCCAGAGTTGGCCCTATCTACTGTCACTGGGACAACCAGCTTTGCACGTTATCGAAACTGACCTTCAGCCCTGGCTCGGCGCTGGTGGCATAGTGGACGGCAAGCTATCCAGATACATAGATACCGGGACACGAGGAGGTGCCAATTGTATTGCGGCAACTGCGGAGCAAAGGCCGCGGAAGGCGCGAGTTTCTGCGGGCAATGCGGCAGCCCACTGATGCCCCCTGCCGGCCCGGTAAGGGTGGCTGAAGAGCGTGCCACAGGCGTCACAACGCCCCCGCCAGCGGCTCCCTATCCGGCGGGACCCGGCGCGGCACAACCTCGCGGCGGCAGTCCCCTCCTTATCGTTCTTTCCAGCGTTCTGGCGGTCGTGGCTATCGGTCTCGCCGTTCTCCTTTTCGCAGGAGACGCTGTGCGAGGAGGCATAGCCGGGCTTGCAGGCCAGGCGAGAGGCGTGCCCCTCCCCACGGCGACCGCTGTCGCCGTAGCGCAGGAGATTGCCACCCAATCTCCTACGTCCTTGCCGACGGCGACATCCGCCCCGACAGCCAAGCCGGCCGCATCTCCGACCACGGCGCCGGCCGTCATTCCAAGCCCCACGCGCGTTCCACCAACGCCGTCGCCGGCACCGAAGCCCCCCACGCCCACTTCCGTGCCCAAGCCGACGCCGCCGGTCCTCGCCTCCGCGGTGACGCAGAATGCCCTCGGTGTGCGGTTGCAGCCTCCACAGGGCTGGGAGCGCTCAGAGTCGGTGGACGGGCCGAGGGAAGGGTGGCTCTCCTTCTTCGCCAAAGGTGGCGAGGCACGCACGTTCCTTCTTAGTAAGCTCGGAGCGTTCGCCTTCCAGATCTACCCCTTGACGACGCTCGACACGGTCCCCTCAGCGGACCTACTCCTCGCGTTCGAAGATAGCCTCGTGTCGGAGTATGCAACGCAGTTCGGAGAAGCGGACTTGACTGAAGGCCCGCTGGAGCCGATCGAGAACGCCAAGAACGCCGGCTGGACGGCGACGGCAAGGGTGACCGGGGCCGGGGGCACCTACGAGTTCATCTGGTGGGATATCAGCCAGCCGGGGGTAGCGAACACCGTCTTCTGTGGCAGCTCGGCGGAGATGTGGGACCAGGTCCTGCCGGTATGCCGCGCCGCTTTTGAGAGCATCGAGCTCGTTCATTAAGCTCGGCGGGGTGCGTATCCCGAGCCTCCCGCCTCGACCCTATCGAGCCAGGGCTTGACTCGCGGGCAGCATAAGGCTAACCTATTCCCTGGCCGTCAAGGCGTGGAGGAAAACAATTTGCGACGACTGGCCTTGACCTCGGCCGCCCTGCTGCTGGCGATCCTGATGGGCCTGATGCCTGGCCGAGGACAAGCGAATAGCGCAGCGATGCTGTCATCCGTCTCCGGCAACCCCCAGTTCGGCATCAGTCACATCGCTTATGGAAACTATCCCCCTCAGCCTTCACACTACCAGTGGGCCAGGGACGCCGGCGCTCAGTGGAACCGCTGGGCGCTGTACTGGCCCGACGTGGAGACCAGCCGGGGATCGTACAGTTTCTCGGCTTCGGACGCAACGGTCATCGCCGATGTGGAAGGGGGCTTCCACACCGACGTCGCCCTGCTGAATACGCCCTCTTTCTACTCCACCGGCGGCTCGCCGCAAATCCCCGCCCCCAAGCTGGGCGACCGGGCGGCGGCGGAGGCCTACCGCTCCGCCCAGCGGGCCGCTGCCGAGCGAGGCGAGAGTCTGCCCTTCAGCGCCGCCACCACCACGCCCCTGGACCTCTACCAGCCAGTGTTCGCCGACGGCAGCGATACGTGGTCGCCCGGCAAGGCCATCAACCCGAACAACTACTGGGCACGCTTCGTCAATACCACCGTGGCCCGCTACAAGCCGGGCGGCGTGCTGGCCGCCCAGCGCGGCTGGGGCCCCGGCCAGAGCATCAGCCATTGGGAGATGTGGAACGAGCCCGACTTCTCTTTCTTCTGGAACGGAACGACGGCCGAATACGCCCGCCTGCTGCAGGTGGGCTACCTGGCCGTTAAGGCCGCCGATCCCAGCGCCAAGGTACTGATGGGCGGCCTGGAGTACTGGGAGAAGCCCTGGTGGCTGGGAGACGCGCTGAACGCGCTAAAGGCCATCCCCGCGTCGAGCGCCAACGCCTATTTCTTCGACATCCTGCCGAAGCACCAGTACAGCCGGTCGAAGGACCTGTACGACAAAGTCGTCGAAGCGCAGCAGATAATGGCCAGCAAAGGCATCCTGGGCAAGGATATCTGGATCAACGAGACCAACTTGCCGGCCTGCAGCGACTACGCTTTCCCGACCCAAACCTGCCCATCGCCGGGCAAGGGGACCCTCACCGACCAGACGTACTTCGCCGTCCAGGCCACGGCCTATGCCTTCGCCGCCGGCGTGACGCGGATCATCTTCCACCAGATGTGCGACGACGGCATCGGCGAGGCATATGGCCTCTACCGCAACGACGGCACGGCCAGGCCCGTCTATACCACCTACCAGGTGGTGGCCCAGTACTTCCGGAGCTTCACGCAGGCCGCCCGCACCACCGATGGGGCAGTAGACCGCGTGGCGATCACCGGGACCCCCTGGGGCCGCGTCACGGCCCTCTGGAAGAACACTGCTGGCGACGCGGCCTATTCGCTGCCGGCAACGGCCGCCCAGGCGATACGCGTGTACCCGAACGGACAGACCGTGGCGGTGGCCTCCTACAACGGGCGCTACAACCTCACCCTGCGAGGCGCCACCAACAACAATAACTTCTCCGGCGACCCCAACGATTACATCATCGGCGGCGAGCCCGTTATCCTGCTGGAGGCGGCCGGGACGGCGACGATGGACATCGAGGCGCCCACGCAGGGCGCCACCGTCAGCCAACCCTTCACCGTCAGCGGGTGGGCCATCGACACGGCCGATCCCTCGGGAACGGGCGTCGGCGCCGTGCACGTCTGGGCTGCGCCCGTGAGCGGCGGCGCCAATGTCTTCCTGGGCGCGGCCACCTACGGCAGCAGCCGGCCTTCTGTCGGCGACACTTACGGCAGCCGGTTCACCAACTCCGGCTTCGAGCTGAGGGCCACCGGCCTGCCGCCGGGCACGTACGACATTACGGCCTTCGCCTACAGCACGGTGGCCCGCTCCTTCAACGACGCGAGGGTGGTGCGCGTGACCGTGGTTAGCGGCCCGGTGATGAGCCTCGATTCGCCCCCTCAGGGCGCCACCGTCAGCCAGCCCTTCACCGTCAGCGGCTGGGCCATCGACACCGCCGCCAGCTCCGGCACGGGCGTCAGCGCCGTGCACGTCTGGGCGTTCCCGCAGGGAGGTGGCGCCAACGTCTTCCTGGGCGCGGCCACCTATG
Source organism: Chloroflexota bacterium (assembly GCA_023475235.1). Taxonomy (GTDB): domain Bacteria; phylum Chloroflexota; class UBA6077; order FW602-bin22; family JAMCWG01; genus JAMCWG01. The sequence continues at coordinate 26,487 of JAMCWG010000006.1, read as the reverse complement.
GAGGTAGCCGGCCGGCTGTGGGCAGCACCTATGGCAGCCGGTTCACCAACTCCGGCTTCGATCTGACCGTGCCTGCCGGGACGCTGCCGGCCGGAGCGTATACTATCCGGGCCTATGCATACAGCACGGTGTCGGCCAGCTTCAGCAACTCCGACGACGTCGCCATTACCGTCAACGGCGCCAGCAACCCGGCCGTGCAGATAACCTCTCCAACTGCCGGCTCCAGCAAGGCAGGCTCGTTCGACATTGCCGGCTGGGCCATCGACCGGGGGGCAGCCACGGGGACGGGCGTGTCGGCGGTCGGCCTCTACGCCATCTCGCAGTCTACGGGAGGCGTCACCAGCCTGGGGCTGGCCAGCTACGGTGAAGCCATGACGGACGTGGCCGGCACCTACGGCTCTCAGTTCCTCAACTCGGGCTTTCGCAAGTCACTGGCTGCGGGCACGCTGTCGCCGGGCAACTACACTATCCGCGCCTATGCCTACAGCACCGTCGCAGGGGGTTGGACCAGCTATGCAGATCTGGCAATCACCATCATCAGCGGCAGCAGCCCGGTGATGGGCATCTCCTCGCCCGGCCCGGGCGCCACGCTGACGGGGGCCTTCGACATAGCAGGATGGGCTATCGACCGGGGGGCGGCCGCCGGGACCGGCGTGTCGGCAGTGGGTCTCTACGCCATCTCGCAGTCCACCGGCGGCGTCACCAGCCTGGGACTGGCCGGCTACGGTGAAGCCAGGTCAGATGTCGCGGCCACCTACGGCTCTCAGTTCCTCAACTCGGGCTTTCGCAAGTCCGTAGCCGCCGGTGCGCTGTCGCCAGGCAGCTACACGATTCGAGCTTACGCCTACAGCACCGTCGCGGGGGGATGGAACAACAGCTCTGACGTGTCGATCACCGTTGCCAGCAGTAGCAACCCCGTTATGGAAATAACCGCGCCAACTTCGGGAATCACGGTGACGCAGCCCTTCGACATCACGGGCTGGGCTATCGACCGCGGCGCGGCCACGGGGACCGGCGTATCGGCGGTGGGTCTCTACGCCATCTCTCAGTCCACCGGCGGCGTCACCAGCCTGGGGCTGGCCAGCTACGGAGGGGCACAGCCGTCAGTTGCGACCAGTTACGGCTCCCAATTCCTCTATTCCGGCTTCCGTAAGTCCGTATCCGCCGGCACCCTGCCGCCGGGCACCTACATCATCCGCGCCTATGCTTACAGCACGGTGGCGCCGGGCTGGAACAACCACAAGGACACTACAGCAACCGTTCGGTAACACTGACGGTCGTCGACCTGCCCTCAGCTCAGCCAGGGATTCTCCCGCCGCTCCTCGCCGATGGTGGTGGCCGGCCCGTGGCCGGGGTACACGAGCGTGTCGTCCCCCAGGGGAAGCAGCTTGTCCTGAATGCTGCGAATCAGTTGCTCGTAGTCACCGCCCTCCAGGTCCCACCGGCCGACGCCGCGTCGAAAGAGCACATCGCCCACGAAGGCCACGCCATCGCCGGCCATGGTGATGTGGCCGGGGGCGTGCCCCGGCGTATGGAGGACCTTCAGCGACAGCGTGCCCACCTGCAGCGTATCGTCATCGTTCAGCAACAGGTCGGCGCCGGACTTGGGAAACGGGCCGGGCACCCAGGCGGACAGACCGCTGGACGTTCCCGCCAGCCGCGGCGCCTCCAGCGGGTGGATGGCGATTCTTGCACCGGTGGCCTTCTGGACGGGCGCATTGGCAAGGATGTGATCGAAATGGCCGTGGGTGTCGACGATATACTGTACCTTCGCGCCTGCTTCCTGGACCGCCGCCAGAATGACGTCGGCGTCGCCCCCCGGATCGATCACCAGCGCCTGCCTCGTGTCAGGGCAGACGACAAGGTAGCAGTTGGTGGCCAGGTAGCCGACCTCCATCATCTTAACAATCACTTCTTCCTCCTTATGAAATGACAGCGGCGCAGGCCTAAGCCAACACCGCTGCATCTCGCTGGCACGTAGTATGCTGATGTTTTCGCCCGTGTGCTAATCGGTATGCCTGTGCAAAGGACCCAGGCTCACAGCCGGCGAAAGTCCGCCAGGTCCAGGACCATCACTGTTGCGCCGCCCACCTCTACTTCCACGGGGTAGGGCACATAGAACTCGCCGGGCTCCATAATCGGCGGCAAGGGATTGATCTGCTTCACGCGGGTCTGGCAATTCCTCTCGATGATGGACATCACGCGCTCTACCTGATAATCCTCCACAGCGAGCACCACCGTAGCATTGCTTTCCTTGAGGAAGCCGCCGGCAGTATTGATACGCGTCACGCGGTATTCATCTTTGGTCAGCGCATCAATCAGGGCTCCCGCGTCGTCTTTTTGCACAATGGCCCAGATTAGCTTCATAGCACTGGCCCTCCTGCCGCACAAAGCGCAGCGACGAAACTCGACTGCTCAGACGATGTATGTTGCTGACCCCGGTGAGCCGAAGTCACCGGCCCCTTCCATCACCTCAGCGGGCCTGATTCTAACATTGGCACGTCTCACTGTCAATGCAATGCACAAACTTTGCGCGAGCGATAGCTTGTGGTTGAATATTCTAACATGTGATATATTATGCTCCCTGACGGCACCTGCACCGCGTGCTTGTAGCTTTGAAGGCTCCGGCGGGACCAATCAGATTCCGCGTGGTGTTGGGCATTATGCTGATTGAGCAACAACTTGCGATTTGCCCTGACGGCGGCCCGAGCGCCTTGACGAACTGACTAGGTCAATTGCCATTTCAATAGCTGTTGTAAAGGCATTGAGTTGCATACACCATCGGGGCCCGACACGTTGCTAGGATCGGCCCCTGACAATCTGTCACGGATAGGCGCAGGGGAGTCATTTCGCGGCAAGGCTGCAATGTTCCTGGTGGCATTCCTGATATTGCTTGCCGGATCGGCCTTGCTGACATTCCACTATCGCCTGTTTGTGAGTGACGCTCTTTCACGAAGCTACGCCGCGGCAGTTGTGATGTACAACACGCGGCCGGGCCTGGCCAACCTGGGCTTCATCTGGGCGCCGCTACCTTCACTTCTGCAGATTCCCTTTGCACTGTTTCGCCCGCTGCTGACCGCCGGTTTTACCGGGCCGATAGTCAGCTCCCTGGCAGGTGCATCTAGCCTGGTGTTGATGGATTCTATTCTGTCCCACTACTTACCAACACGCTGGGTGAGATGGTCCGTTCTGCTTGCCTATCAGGGCAATATCATGATCTTGTTTTCCTCCATCAATGGGATGAGCGAAATGGTCCTCGTTGCGGCGACTCTCGGCTGCTGGTATCACTATCAGCGGCTATCCGAACAGCTACCGCATAGGAATGGCGCCACAGACGTTGTGTTGATGGGCATCTACGCGGGCATGGCATTCCTGTCACGCTATGAAGCGGTCCCATTTGGCTTGACTATGTTCCTGGCACTCACGATTGCGCTGATGAACCGGGAGCCAGCCGGGGAATCATCCCTTTTCTTTGATTCACAGAGAAAGACCGGAATTATGAAGAGCAAGCTAGCTATTGAGGGGTATTCCCTAACATATCTTGCGCCATTTGCGTATTCCATCTTCTTATGGGTGTTCTTCAATTGGCAGATCATGGGTAATCCTTTCTACTTTATGGTCGGTAGGGGCTCCAATGCTCAATGGCTGCAAGGTGCACTCTCGTCTTCCCCGATATTAGCGGCGATGTATCACAACTTCCCGGCGTCATTCAGCTACGCGTTCAAGGCATCGGGGTTGGTCTTTCCAGCTTTCTATCTGATGCTGGTTCTATTGCTGTTCTTCGCCATTCACAGACACGATTGGTTTGCCTCGGCCCTGGTTCTCGCAGCCGTTTCTTTCCCTGGGTTTCAGGCGCTCCTCTTCTATGAGGGACAGAGCTTTGGCTGGACACGTTTCTTCACCTACATTATCCCATTCTCTGTAATTGGCTTGGCATACGCCTTTTATCGACTGAGTAATGCCTTCCGGGCGCGGGCGCTCCTCTGGTACATTACATTGATCGTCGTTGTCGGGGCGTCGTCGGCGTTTGCTCCTTACGGCATCGCGATGCCGGATGTGATTCAAGCAGATGAGGTGGCGTTCATAGAGGCGGTGGTGCAGGACCAAGCAGTGGGCAATTTCGCGCTGGAGATGGGGGTTGCAGATTATGTGGCCAAGCTCCCGGACGATGGAAAGGTTCTAGCCGACGATCTGGTCGCTGACCGCATCATCCTATTTACACGGCAGTTTGACCGGTTTGTGACCACGCGATCCCTGGAGTTTGACGACGTAGTCCGCAACCCCGTTGGCAAAGCCAGCTATATTCTGGTGACTAACCTTGATGGTAGCCAGGATAGGATAGTCGAGCAGTATCCGAACATCTTTCTCGATGGAGCCCCTTTTGTAGAGCTTGACAAAGCGTTTGCCGGCCGGGGTACGAACTGGAGGGTGTATAGAGTTGTCAACCCAACTACTGGGAGCCCTTGATCCGCGCTTGGGTTGACGCCAACCTGTCCAACCGGTCGAGGGGGCACTGCGAGCGAAATGGTCCCCATATAGGCCGGCAACTGTCCTCACCTTCTCCCCTGTCTCATAACGCCGATATGTGCTATCCTGCATCAGGCAATTCTACCGGGAGGTGTGCAATGGACTTCAACGAGCTGGCGCGTAACAGATATAGCGTCCGATCCTACTTGCCCACCCCAGTCCCCGCCGATAAGCTGCAGCGAATACTGGAGGCGGCCGCCCTGGCCCCCACAGCAGCCAACCGCCAGCAGTTCCGGGTCATCGTCATCCACACGGAGGGGCGCGAGGCTGAGATGAGGCGGATCTACAATCGGGACTGGTTTGTCGCGGCCCCCATCGTCCTCTGCGTCTGCGGGATACCCGAGGCCACCTGGGTGCGCCGCGACGGCAAGAACTACTGCGACGTGGACGTGGCCATCGTCATGGACCACGTTATCATGGCGGCCACCAGCGAGGGGCTGGGCACCTGCTGGGTGGGAGCCTTCGATACCGAGGCGACGCGAGAGGTGCTGGGCCTGCCGCCGGAGGCCGAGCCCATCGCCTTCACGCCGCTGGGATATTCGGCCGATTCGCCGCGTCCCAAGAAGCGCAAGCCTATAGAGGAGCTGGTGAGCTACGAGCGCTGGTAAGGGCCGGCCGGCTCATTTCGACCAGGCAGGGCTGTGGACCGGACCGGCGTCGTCCGTGAGCCGCGTCAACTGCGGCCCATCGTCGCCGAGGGTGTAGATGTATATCCCCCACTCCCCATCCGCTCTCGATGCCAGGGCCAGTATCTCCCCATTGGGGGACCAGGTGAGCCGGCTGTCCGGATAGGCCTGGCCAATCGGGGCCGCGTACGCGTTGCCTTCGCCGTCCTCGACGTGCAGCGACCAGTCGCCGCTCCCATCCGGCGACATCCAGGCCACCTTTTCGCCGCCGGGCGGCCATACGGGAAGCCGGCTCGCCCGCAGAGCGCCGCGTCCGGGCCCGGGCGTGGCGCCGCTGGATGGGCGGACTGCGTACACGTCAAGCATATCCGTCGGACCGCCGCCGGCCGCGGGCTCGACACCTGTCGCCGTCATCGAGAAGTCTACGGCAGGGGCCAGGTCCGAGCCATCGGCGTTCATCATCCATATTTTTTCTCTGCCATCCGCCGTCTCGTCGCCAAATACGATCCGCTCGCCATCCACCGACCAGCCGTACCAGGTTATGTCCCCTTCGACATCCGCAAGCTGCGCCGGGGAGCTGCCATCTCCCATCATCGTCCAGAGCTGGTAGCTGCCGCTCCGGTCGGAGACGAACACGATTTGGGCGCCGTCAGGGGAATACGAGGGGGCCAGATTCTCGCCTTCGTCTTTCGTGAGCCGCTTCACCTCTTTGCCATCTGAGCTCATCGAGTATATCTCGCCGCTGCCGTCGCGGGTTGACACGAAGACGATCCGGTCCTCGCCGGGCTTCCAGGAGGGGCTGAAATCGGCGGCCGGGTCGTCGGTCAATCGCCGCTGGCTGATGCCGTCGGCGTTCATAATGCAGATATCCTCGTTGCCATCGTCCTGCTCGCAGACATAGGCGATCTGGAGCGCCCGCGGCAGGGCGGTGCCTTCGGGTATCTGGCGCAGCTCGTCGTCAGAGACCACCCGGACATTCAGCCAGGAATAGCCGTCGGCATCGAAGGTCCCCAGGGTGGGGATGGCGCGCCTCAAGCCTCTTTTCACAGCGTAGACCGGGTCGGACGAAGCGGACTTGAGGAGCATATCGTCCGGATAGCGGCCCGATTTGACGCTGAGGAGGGGAGCGTCCAGGGGGATGCGCCTCACCTCGTCGTCTGTCAGTGTTTGGATTTCGTCCGCCGCGTAGCCCGCTGCCGCAAAGGTCTCGTCGTCGGGTATCCAGCGCCGTATCCCATCCGCGACCAGCCATATGTCGTCGCCCGAGCCCTTCACCAGCCGCCCACTCGGAAAGGACAGGCCGGCGGCTATCCGGGGCGACGGCTTCGGCATATCCTGCAGGGCCGTGAACGCCGGCCGGGGCGCGCCCTCCTGGTCCAACAGGCTCTCGTAGGCCATCGGCTCGCAGCCGTCATACCAGGGGGCCAGGCTGAAGTCCAGGTTGAACACGAAGGCCCCCTGCATCCAGGGCCACCGGCTGCGAATGAGCGTGAAGGAGTCCACCAAGTAGCCCGCCTGGGCATCGGCGCTCACGCTTTCCCAGATACGCGTATCCCACCGCCCATCTGACGAGCACTCTGCAGGAGGGCGGGCGATCCACGCCAGCTCGGTGGCCCAGACCGGCTTCTGACCGTCCTTATGCGCCTCCATGATGCGCCTCTGCTGTTCGGCTTTAAGAAACTGCTCTCCATCCGGGCTGTCCGGGCCGCCGTGGGGATGATAGCCGAGCACATCGAAGTAGGGTGCTCCGCCCGCCTGGTAGAATCGCTCCAGGAAGACGGTGTCGTTCATCGCACCATCCGACTCCTCGCCGGTATTCGCCAGCCCGGCCGAAACGACCGTGGCCGTAGGGTCGCCCCTCTTGATCGCCCGGTAGGCAGCCTCCAGCAATCTGGCGTAGCCGGCGGGGTCCGGCGGATTCCCGCCCCATTCAATGGCCAGGTTCGGCTCATTCCAGATCTCGTAGGCCTGCGCCCGGCCCATCGCCCGGGCCGCCATGAGCTGCAAGAACTGCTGCCAGTCTTCCAGGTATTCCGGGTCGGGCGGCGCGCTGGGGTCGTCGTTCGAGGGATGCGACCACCCTGGCGACTGGTCGACGCGCAGGAGCAGGCCGAGATGATTCTCTGTCGCCGCCTGCAGCGCCTTGTCCAGGTCGGCCCAGTTGTACTCGCCCTGCTCGGGCTCGGAGTGCTGCCAGGAGATGTGCCCCTTCATCCACGGAAACCCGAGCTCCTCCACTCTGGGCGCGTTCTTCAGGTCGGCCACGCTGACGCCGTAGACGAAGCCGGCCGGGGCCGGACTGCTGGCCCGGGCCTCCGGGGTCGGCGTGGATGTGGAGGCAGGCGAGGGGACGACCGGTGCGCCGGCGCTTGCCGGATGGGGCAGCCGGAAGGCTGCTCCCCAGAGCGCTCCGGCGGCGCCCGCGGCCAGGACCGCCAGCAATATCATCAGCCAGCGCCGAGGTCGCCTCGAGCATTCCGTATTCCGTGGCGGTCTCGCCGTGCCGGTCCGCTGTCCCGTGCGCCGCGCGAAGCACCCGCCGTCGGGCTTTCTGTAGTGGCAATAAACGGATTTCAGCCCAAATGGATTCACCGTCGGGTCCGCCCTACCGCTGGAAGAGCCGGCGCACGGTCCGGGTTCCCAGGGTGCGGAGCGCAGCCGGCCAGCCTGAGCGGGCCGGCGGTGCCTGGCGCACCGGGCGGATAGGCAGATGCATCGCCCGACGGTACATGAACACGGCCATCGCGTTGATGACGGCGGCGACAGGCACACCAAAGATAGCGCCGCCCACACCGGCTATCTTTGATCCCACCAGCATCGCGAGAAAGACCAGCAACGGATGTATCCCCAGGACATCGCCCATCAGCTTCGGCGCCAGCACGTTGAGCACCACTGACTGCAGGGCGACCACCGTCACGGCGACCAGCACGGCGTTAGGGGTTGGCAATTGGAGAAGAGCGATCAGGATGGGCGGCACGAGGGCCAGGAAAGGGCCGATGAAGGGGATGATCATTACTATGACCACGTATATGCTGACCACCAGCACGTAGCTGAGCCCGGCCATCCACATCACGATCCCGGTGAGGAGGCCGACCGCCAGCGCCAGCACGACCTGGCCTCGGATGAAGCCGCCGAAGCTGTGCTCGACGCTCTCGAGGAAGTGGCGGACCTCCGGATGTCGCTCACGCGGCACCAGGCTCATAGCTTTCTCGGCCATCTGGGGGCCATCCAGCATAAAGTAGAACGACAGAATGAGCACAATCAAGACGCTGAAGATGAAGGAGGCAAACCCCGTGGCCAGCAGCAGGGTGTTCTGCGCGAGAAAAGTGCCGATGCGCTCTACCTGTGCGGGCAGGGTATCGGTCCGTGTTCCCGGATACAGGCTCTGCAGGTCCACGTTCACGCCCAGGTCTGCCAGCGCGTTCTGGAGGGATGTCACCCAGCCTGGGAATGCTGCCGCGTAAGCGGGCAGCGCCTTGCCGAGCTGGGCGAGCTGGCTCACGATTATGGGCACGACCAGGATGCCCGCTGCCACCACCAGGGCCATCAGGGCCAGGTACACCAGGGCTGCCGCCGCCGGCCGCGGCAGCTTCCATTGCTCGCACAGCAGCCCGGTTATCGGGCTCAGTATGAAGGCTACCAACCAGGCCAGGAAGAAAAGGGTGATGATGTCGCCGAAGCGCGTCGCCAACGACCAGGCCTCGCCCAGCAGGTACAGCCCGGCGATTATTACAAGGAGGATGATCAGTACCCTGAGCCAGGGATTGCCTTCCATTGCGCCGCTACGTCATCATTCGTTCGTCGTCTTCACCGGAAGTGGTCAGCGATAGCTCCGGCACCACGTCGCGATGGCTGGCGCGTGCCGCCGCCTCTGCCTCTCGCAGCACGTCCTCCGGGATCGCGATCGGGTAGCGCCCGTACTCACGGACGGTGTCGGTCATCGCACGGTAGTTCTCCAGGGGCACGTAGTCCTGGACGGAGTGGCCCGACCCCAGACAGTAGGCACCGGCCGGCGCGATATCCCGCAGCAAGGTCAGGGCCTCGTAGCGCACCTCCTCCGGCGTGCCCAGGCCCAGGGGGTAAGTCTGATTGATATTGCCCAGCAGGCATACCTTCGTTCCCAACTGGCGGCGCACGGCGCGGATGTCCAGCCCGGTCGGATCGATGGGGTGAAGGGCATTGACTCCCACGTCGGCCAGGTCGTCGAGGACTTTGGTGATATTCCCGTCGCAGTGATAGATGAAGGGGGCGTCGTGCTTGCGGCATATCTCGGCTGCCCTGCGCATCCAGGGGAAGTGGTACTTGCGGTACGTTGCCGGCGAGAAGAGCAGGCTCTTCTTATAGGCCAGGTCGTCGTTGAAGCGCAGAGCACCCACATTCGGTATGCTGAGCATATCGTCGATCATCTTGCAGACCAGCGTTCCAACCTTGTCGAAAATGGCCTGCACCAGGTCCGGCTGCTCGTAGATGGCTGTGGCGAAGGTCTCGAAGCCCATCAGCTCCCAGACCTCGGTGAAGATATGGCCGCGAGCGGCGACGATCTTCATTCCCTCGGGCAGGTACTTGTTCGTCTCTTCGAACTCGCCGTAGTCCACATCTTCAGGCCCAGGCCAGGGATGGCCCTCGAAGTCCTGCCAGGAGGGGATGACCCCGGCACCCTCTGGCGCCCATTCGCGGGTCGCTCCGTTCGCGTCGTGGCCGATGCGCGCCCCTTCTTTCGGCTTGCGTCCCCCGGTGAAGTCCACGCGCGGTCCCGCCATAACGTAGTCGTAACCGGCCGCCAGACGGAATTCGCATTCGCCCCTGGCCCCTCCGGGCAAGACGTAGTCGTAGCCGGATGCCAGCCGTGCCCCGGCGTCCGCCCTACCTCCGGTTACTGGCCGCCCCATGAACTTGCGCTTGAAGCCGGTAGTCACCGAATCCCATAGGGGGACGCGGTCAGGGGTCCCGCCCATCAAGGCGGCGCGGAGGCGGTTGAAATCGGGGTCAGGCCGGCGCATATTCGCTCCTTATCGAGTTATTGTCCACGCAAGATTTTACACCGACAACGGCGGATTTGGCTATAGGGCCATATATGTTGCCTGCGCCGTAGGAGCAATTGTGCTATAGTAGGGCCAACTCCAAAGGGTGAACACCCTGGCTAAGCAAGGAGGTCATTATGTCGCTGTGGAAACACCTGTTGCGCAGTATCCGTTGGCACCACAGGGGACACCGTGTCGCGCCGTGGTGGCAGGCGACCGCCGTTGCCCTGCTCCTGGTGGCGACAATGCTGGCCTCGGGCTTGCTTGCAACGGAAGCGGAGGCGATGCCCGATCTGGCGCCCGTCGGCGTGACCAGCGTGGGCATATCAGCCGTCGGGGACAGCGCGCCAGGAGCGCCGCCGGTTACCGTGAGCCCCGGCGGCCAGTTCAAGGCCTGGTTCACGTTCCGCAACGAGACGCTGGTACCCTACCCCGTCGGTGCCGGCGTCGTCATCGTCGATACAAGTGGCACAATGGTCAACGACGCGATGTTGCATATCCTCCCTACTTGCACGGTGCCAGCCGCCACAATTATACCCATCCCGTATTCGATTGTGCCCGGCACCATCACGTGCCCCACGACATTTACTCTGCCTTCTAGTGCCGTTGGTGGCTCATACACGGTCCGCTACAGTGCGGCGAACTTTGGCGCAACCCCAACCCCATTTACGTACTCGGAGGACAAGCCAGGGTGGCTCATCGTCACCGGACCGCGCCTCTGTGCGTCGCCCACCTCCCTGGACTTCGCCGACACCGGTAGTTCGGCCAACCTGTCGATTACGAACTGCGGCACGGCCGGCACCACACTCACCTGGAATGCCGCTTCGAGCCAGCCCTGGCTGAACATCGGCCTGCCGAGCGGGACCGGCAACGCGGTCGTGCCGGTCACCTTGAACCGGAGCCTGCTGGCCGCGGGAGCTAACACTGCCAATATCAACTTGACCTCCAACGGGGGCCCTCAGACCATCGCGGTATCCGCGACGGGGGCCGCCGGGGCGACCGCGACGCCGACAACATCTCCCACCCCGACCACCACTGCCGTCGCCTCCGTCACCGTTACCCCGTCGGGCACTCCCACGGATGCCGGAGGCCCCGGCCAGTTCTTCTCGCAGACCAACTTCTGGGTGAGAGACAACGTTCCCATCCCCGACGGCTCGGGGCGAACGGCCAATTTCCTCTCCGAGTATAACCGTTTCGGAGGCCTTGCCACCCTCGGCTATCCCGCCTCACGCCCTTACTGGAAGGACGGCTTCTTCTATCAGGTGTTCCAGCGAGGCATCCTCCAGTGGCGGCCCGACTACAATCCGCCCCAAGCCGTGTTCGCCAACACGATGGACTGGCTGAACGACGCGGGCAAGGACGGCTTTCTGGCGGCCAGGGGTGTTCCCACCCACTTCAGCGGAGATGATGGTGCCGGCGGCGACTTCAACCGGGCGGTACAGATAAGGTTCGGCTGGATGACCGAGCCCTCGATAAGGGACACCTACCTCGCCAATCCCAACCCGGCCCTCATTCCCGACTCCCTGTGGGACCCGGTGACCTTCTACGGCCTGCCTACCTCTCAGCCGCAGCGGAGCGGGCCATTCACCGTGCAGCGCTTCCAGCGCTATGTCCTTCAGAAGTGGGAAGACGCCGTAGTCGGCATGCCCGCCCCGGGAAGCGTCGTGGGGGTGCTGGCCGGCGATCTGGCGAAAGAGGCCGGGCTGGTCCCGGCGGCGGCGATGCAAACGGAGACGCCGTAAGTCTGCCAGAGAGAGCCTCGCACACAAGGGAAGCGTCCGGTGAAGCCGGGCACTTCCCTTCGCTGCTCCCGAGCTCTCATCCCCACCTCCCAGCGATGGAAAGGAGACCGGATATCGTCGATTGCTGTAGAATGTAGTTAGATGCACACAACCGCTTCGCCCCATCCCCATCGACCGGGCAGCCCGCCATCACTTGCCCAGCCCGGTAGTTTCAAGCCTTTCTTGTGTTTTGGTTGGATTGGAAAAGATACAGGAGGTAAAAGCTATGCCAGAGAGGTCCCGTATGCTTGCGTACGGCCTGGCTGCCGGTCTGCTCTGGCTGGCATCCTGCACAGGCAGCTATGCGTCCACTCCTGTCCCACCGCCGACGCCGACCGCATTCGTAGCCACCGCCTCTCCCGCGTCGAGTCCTCCGGCGACGCCGGCCACGACCCAGGGAGCTGGCGGTGGGCCGTCGGCTGGGGCCACACAGTCGACTGGATTGATCGCCCAAACCCCTACGCCGTCCGAATCGGGGACCGTCACCCTCGCTGACGATGGCCAGACCATCGAGCTGCACACGGGCGAGCGCTTCTTGCTGGAGTTGGGATCGGACTACGACTGGACGGTCACGGTGGCCGACCAGAATATCGTCAGCCGGGTGGTCAACGTGCTGGTCATCCGGGGCGCGCAGGGCATCTACGAGGCGAAGCAGCCGGGACGCACCACCCTGAGCGCCACCGGCGATCCGCCCTGTCGCAAGGCACAGCCGCCGTGCGCCGCGCCCTCCCGCACCTTTCGTATCGACATCGTGGTGAGGTAGCCGCGGGGCAAGAAACGCGTGTTCGCATCGTCTTCGAACGAGCCGCGTGCTATAATCCGGAGCGCCGGCACGAGCGCCAGGATTCATAGCGAGAGGAATGAAGGCCAAGACCCGGGTTGATTGGGCACTGGCAGGTGCCCTGACGATCACTTTCGCCGCTTTCGCCCTGCGGGCTTTCCAGTTGGCCGGGCAGAGCCTGTGGAGCGACGAGATCTTCGTGGTCCGCTTCACGGCACTGCCGCTGGCCGATATGTTGCCGGCGCTCGCCCGCTCGGAGCCGCACCCCCCGCTCTACTATACGCTCGTGCATTTCTGGCGGCTGACGGCCGGCTCCGGCGAAGAGGCCCTCCGCTACCCGTCGCTGTTCTTCTCCGTGCTGTGCATCCCGGCCATTTACCTGCTCGGTCGCTCTCTCCTTGGAGGGACAGCCGGCCTCTTGGCGGCCCTCATCCTGGCCATCAACCCGTTTCAGGTCTGGTACGCCCAGGAAGCCCGTATGTATACTATGCCCGTAGCCGGCACCCTCCTGGCGGCGTACCTGCTCTACCGGGCGCTACGGGATGATCGCTGGCGCTGGTGGCTGGGGTACTTCCTCGCCGCCGTCCTCGGCCTGGGAGCCCACTACTACGCCTTTCTGGCGCTGGCGGCCATCAACGGGGTGGCCCTCTGGCCTATCGGGCGCCGGCCGCGCCTGCTGCGGGGCTGGCTGGCGGCCAACGCCGCCGTCGCTTCGCTGACCGCGCTGTGGTTTCTTTATATCTGGCGCATCCTTACCGCCTATCCGGGCTGGATGCAGAAGACCACCCTACCCGAGATACTGTGGCGGAGCACAGTGGCCTTCTCGATGGGCACCTCCTTCCCGCCCGAATATGTTCACGCCGCCGGGCTGGCCTTCGCCGCCTTCTTCATCGTCAGTGCCGCCATCGCCATCTGGCGCCCGCCGCGCGGCTACCAGGCCCCCATCCTCTTTCTGACATACGGGCTGCTCCCGCTGGTGGGCGCTTACGCCCTGCAGGAGCTACTACACCGGCCTATCTACCACGAGCGATACGTCATCGTGGCGGCGCCGGCCATCTATCTGATGATAGGAGCGGCGCTGGCCCGGGCCAGGCGGTGGTGGTGGATGGCATCAGCGGCCTTGCTCGCCGGCGTGGTGGCCGTGAGTAGCTTTTCAGTGTACAACCATTTCTTCAATGCTGCCTTTGCCAAAGGTGAGATGCGGGAGCTGGCCCGATATATGGAAGCGCGCGCGGGCCAGAGCGACGTCGTGCTGGCAGTGGAGGCGCGGGACCAGATATACGAGTACTATGCCCGCCGGCCACTGCCGCGGGTGCCGGTGGGCGACATGCCCACACTGCAGCGGGACCTGCCCCGCCTGCTCGAGCGTTACGAGCGCATCTGGTTCCTGCCCTATTTCAACTTGGAAACCGATATCTATCCCGAGCAATGGCTCTCTCAGCACGCCTATTTGGTGGAACAGCGCTGGTTCAACAACGGACGCCTCCTCTGGTACTCGCGCCCGGTCGAGCCGGTGGTGGTCGCCCCCCGCACAGCCGCGTTCGGCGACGGCCTCGCGCTGGAGGGAGCCGGTCTCTCACCGGCGACGTTGGAGCCGGGGCAGGTGGTACACCTATCGCTCCGGTGGGCCGCCGACCGGCAGCAGACGGCCGACCTCAAGTTATCTCTACGCCTGATGGACGGCAAAGGGAGGGTTTTCGCCCAGACGGACCGTGAGCTAGCCGACCGCTTCCGCCCCGCCGCGTCCTGGCCCCCCGGCCAGCCGGTGGTTGGCAACCACGGCCTGGCCGTGCCGGTGGACGCGCCGCCCGGCACCTACCGCCTGCAGGCCCTCGTGTACAGCCCGGCGGGCGGCGGCCCGATCACCTACATAGAGAGCAGCACTCGCGGGACGGAGGTCGCCCTGGGGCAGGTGAATGTCTCGCCGCCTACCCGAGCGTGGTCGCCGCTGGCGGCCGGCCTGCCGGAGCAGGAGGTCGCCCGCTTCGGTCAGGTGGCGCGCCTTCTGGCCTATGACCTGCCGCCGCGCTCGTACACCGCCGGCGATACCGTTCCCCTGACGCTTCGCTGGCAGGCGCTGGAGCCGGAAGGGCGGGACTACCGGGAGATGCTGCAAATCGTCGGCCCCGGCGGACAGGTAGTGGGCGAGCTAACGAAGCCGCCCGTGGACGGCACATTCCCGATCAGCCGGTGGCAGCCGGGGCAACTGGTGCGCGATATGCAGGACGTGCGCCTGCCCCGCTCGCTGCCGGGAGGGGAGTACACGATTCGGCTGGGACTTGTGCCGGCAGAAGGCGAGGCCGGTCCGGTGGGCACGGCAACCCTGGGCAAGGTAGAGGTACAGGCCCGCGCCGCCAGCTTCGAGGTGCCGGCGATGCAGCACGAGCGGCATGCTGTCCTGGGCGAAGCAGCCGAGCTTCTGGGCTACGACCTCGAGCCGGCCGAGGCGGGCGGGGGGGAGAGCCTGCGGCTGACCCTCTACTGGCGGGCCCTGGGCGACGTCGAGGAGAGCTACAAGGTCTTCGTGCACCTCGTCGGCCCCGACGGCCAGTTGTTGGCCCAGCATGACTCCTTTCCCTGCAACGACCGCTGCCCAACCCAGCAATGGATGAAGGGCGAGGTGCTGTGCGACGAGCACCGGATAACCCTGAAGCCGGTCACGCCGCCGGGGTCCTACACTCTGCTGGCCGGGATGTACGACCCGCAGTCGGGGCAGCGGCTGCCGTCCGAGGGCGAAGCTGCGCGCGGCGCCGAGCGAAGCATCGAGGTCAGCACCGTGCAGGTGCGCTAGGGGCTGCTACCAGGCCAGCGCCATCGCGGAGTACTGGACGCCGATGGAGGTGCGCGTCCAGGCCCGGTCCAACTGCTCGCGCGACATCACCAGATAGCCCCCCTGATCCCCCCGCCAGGCGGAGTCGTGGTAGACCACGTCGCCGTTGGGGGTCGTCCCCAGGAAGATGATGTAGTGATCGCCGTACCAGGCCTTCTGTTCATGCCCCGGCAGGCTCCAGAAGCGCACCAGCAGCATTACCGGCCGTCCCTGTTGTACTTGCTGCATCAGGTCATCGAAGGTCCACCTACGGTAGCCGCCCATGCCGTCGAACAGGCCGATGGTGGTGAAGCCGCGCTTCTGAGCGGCATAGGCGATGTCCTCCCAGGTGGAGCCGGCGTCGTACGAGGGTATGCCCGAATGCTCGACGACGCTACGGCGGATGGAGGTGGTCGACCAGTGCTCGCCGTAGAAGGACATTATCATGCCCAGCGTTGCCGGGCCGCAGTTGGCCTGCTCGTAGGGCGAGCCGTCGAACTGGCTACGGTACGGCACCCACACGCGCTGCCGGTTGATGGTCGGCTCCGGCGAGGAGCCACCGGCGCCCCGCGGCGGTATGATCAGCTCGTCGCCCACAGCGATGAGGTCCGGGTTGGCCAGGCGGTTGGCCGCCGCGATCTGCGCGGCGTTCACCCCGTAGATGTCGGCGATATCCAGCAGCGCCTGCCCGTTGGCGACGAGGTGCACCCTCTCGCCGGGGGCGACGATGAGATGCTGGCCGATCCGGAGGAAGTCGGCGTCGGCCAGCTTGTTCAGCCGGCGCAGTTCCTCGACGGTGGTGTTGAAGCGGAGGGCGATGCCGGCCAGGGAATCGCCCGGCTCCACAGTGTAGGTGCGCGGATCGGCGAAGGCTGCCGAGGGCAACGCGATCATCAGGATGAGGGCTACAAGCAGAACAAAGGGCAGGGTCATCAAACGTAGTGGCGACTTCAGTCGCCTAGCTGTTCGCGAAGCCGTCACGACTGAAGTCGTGACTACGGAGGCTGCCTCGCCCGGCGCAGCCTGACATCGCCAGGAGCCACCGCGGGTGGACCCGGCATCGCGACTGCGTCTTATGTCATCAGCGCGTCTCATCGATGGGCAACGGTCAATCCCGGTCTGCCAGCCTGTTCTTGAGGTAAGTAATGACGTCCACCGGCGTGGGGTCTACGCCATTCAGTATCGCCATGTAGTAAGATGAGTAGTCGCCGAAGTGCACGGTGGACAGCACGTGCGCCAGCGGCGAGTCGCCCCCGGCCTCGACGGTGTGATATCCGATGCCCCGCTGGGACAGTAGATCGCGGACGATCGCCATTCGCTGCAGATTGCGGGCGTTATTGAAGCTGCTGGTCAAGAACACCACGACGAACTCTCGAGTAAAGGCTTCGGGGAGCTGGTAGCCCACCACAGAGTTATGGTTCAGCTCGGGCAGCACCTCGAAGAAAGACCAGGCCTTGCTGTTCTCGTTGAACTGCGTCTTGTAGCGGCGGGCCACGTCGGACAGAATGCCGGTGCCGTAGACCACCGGCAGCTTCCCGTCCAGCGTGAGGGCCAGTTGCTTGGCCGGATTGCGCCCGGCGGGCACTGCCGGCCCCACCTCGTCCTGCATCGCATCAAGCACCCGGCAGGCGGCCTCGACGTCGGCCCCGTCGAGGCGGCCCTGTCCCATCTGGGCCAGCACGCCGAGCAGCAGCACCAGCGAGTACCCCATCGCCGCCCGCGGCTGAGACCTGTACTGGTAGTCGAGGACGGGCGCTCCTATCGACCTGGCTCGTGCCCCTAGCTCGCCTCCCGGCGTCAGGGCCAGGAGCGGGCAGCCTCGCCGTTGCCCTTCCTCGAAGGCGGAGAGGGTCTCCTCGGTGCCGCCGGAGTATGAGCAGGCGATGACCAGGGTATCCGGCCCGGCGAAGGCGGGCAGGCCGTAGTCGCGGTGCACGAAGATGGGGATGCGGGCTTCGTCCACGACCAGGGCGCGGGCCAGGTCGGCGCCGATGGCCGATCCCCCCAGCCCGGCCATCACCACGCTCCGGGCCGCGCGGTGCGCATCGGGCAGCCGGAAAGTGCTCAGCCGCTGCCAGGCGGCGCGGCACTGCGCTGACATCTCGGCGATCCGGTCCAGCATACCCTCCGGATCGAGCTTACGCATTGCCTGGAGGTCGTCGAGCTTGCTCTTTGCCATCTTACAGTCCTGCCAGCTCGCGGCCGGCCGCCAGCATGCGGGCCACCCGGTCCGGGGCATTGGTCTCGGTGTAAACGCGCAGCAGAGGCTCGGTGCCGCTGAAGCGCACCAGCACCCACGTGCCGTCGGCCAGGTAGAACTTGAAGCCGTCGGCGGTGCCGATATTGGTCACGGGGGTGCCGTCGATCTCCTTGGGGGCCGCCTTCTGCAGTCGAGACATTATCGTCGCTCGCTGCTCCGCCGGGAAGTGCAGGTCCAGGCGGTCGTAGTAGTGCGGGCCGACCTTAGAGAAGAGGTACTGCACCAGCTCCGAGGGCCGCCGCTGCAGGCGCACGCACATATCGGTCAGGAACAGGCCGGCCAGGATGCCGTCCCGCTCGGGGATGTGGCCACGGAAGCCGAACCCGCCGCTCTCCTCGCCGCCGATTATGGCATCGGTCTCCATCATCTTGGGGCCGACGTACTTGAAGCCCACGCCTGTCTCGTGCACCGGCAGGTTGTACATCTCTCCCAGCCGGTCGGCCATCGATGTGGTGGTGAGGGCCTTCACGATGGGCCCGCGCCATCCCTTCACCTCCAGCAGGTAGAGGATGAGCAGGCCGAACATCTGGAGCTGGTTCACGTATTGCCCCTCCTCATCCACCACGCCGATGCGGTCGGCATCGCCGTCCGTGGCCAGGCCGATATCGGCCCCCCAGGCGACCACCTCTTTGCCGAGGGCATCGATATTCGGCGGAATGGGCTCAGGACGCAGGCCGGGGAAGGCCGGGTTGCGCTCGGGGTGGAGCTGGCGCACGACGGTCTTCCCGCCGGCCAGGAGCCCGGCGATGTATCCCTCCCCCGCGCCGTACATCACATCGGCCATCACTTTGAGGCCGGCGTCACGAAGTGTCGGCAGGTCCACGAGGCGGGCGATCTGCGCCAAGTAAGGGGGAGCAGGGTCGAAGCGCTTGATCAGGCCGGAGTCCAGGCCGGCCGCCAGCGGCTGTCGCTTCACGTTGGTCGGCGAGGCGATCCGGTCGATGCGCTTCTCCAGCTCGGCGACCACCTCCGGCGAGGCGGAGCCGGCGTACTCGGGCTTGTACTTCAGCCCGTTGTACTCGCCTGGATTGTGGCTGGCGGTGATGATGACGGCGCCCGCCGCCTTCTTGTCCAGCACCGCGTAGGAGATCACCGGTGTCGGGGCGGCCCGGTCACACAGGAAGGAGGGCACACCGTTGGCGGCGGCGACCTCGGCCACGGCGGCGGCGAAGTGCTCCGAGGAGAACCGGGTGTCGTAGCCGACAACCAGCCCGTTCCTGGCGGCGCCCTTGTCGTTCAGGTAATCGGCAACTGCCTGGGCGCAGAGCCGCACGTTGTCAAAAGTATAGTCTTCAGCGATGATGGCCCGCCAGCCATCGGTGCCGAACCTTATTGCCATCTCATACCCTCTCTCGCCAGTAGTCGAGCAGATCGCGCAGGGTCTTCTCGAAGGGAATCTCCGGCGTCCAGCCGGTCTGCGCCTGGAACTTGCCGACATCGGCCCACAGGATGCGCACATCGGAAGGGCGGAGGCGGCCCACCTCCTGCCTGATCTCGACTTTCGCCGGCGTGGCGCGAAGCAGCAGGTCCAGCATCTCCCGGATGGTGTAGGTCCGGCCGGAGCCGATGTTGTATACCTCGCCAGGCACGCCCTTCTCCAGGGCCATCCAGTACCCGCGGACGGTATCCCGCACGTCGGTCCAGTCCCGCCTGACGTCGAGGTCGCCGATGTGAATGACGGGCGGACGGTCGCACCGTTCGATCTGGGCGATCTGGCGAGCGCAATCGGAGGTGACGAAGATATGGCCCCGGCGCGGCCCCGTGTGGTTGAAGCCGCGCGTGACCACCGTCTTCAGGCCGTAGGAGCGGTGGTACTGCCAGGCCAGCATCTCCTGGGCAACTTTGCTGACGGCGTAGGTGCTGAGGGGCCGAAGGGGGTTGCTCTCCTTGATGGGCACCTCATCGGGCAGGACGAGGCCGTACTCCTCGCTGCTACCTGCCACGTGGATGAGAGGATCGATGTCGGCCTCGCGCACCGCCTCGAACAGGTTCACCTCGCTGACGGTGTTGTTGGTGAGGGTCTCCACGGGCGCGCTCCATGAAGTGGGCACGTACGACTGGGCCGCCAGGTGAAAGATGCGGTCGGGGCGCAGGGAGCGGATCAGCCGATGCACGCAGGCGCCGTCGGTCAGGTTCGCCTCTATCAGGTTGGCCTTGCCGGGTTGGGCCTGCTCCTCGATGGCTTCGCGCATCGCGTCGTTGTGGGCCATATGGCTGCCCTCTGCTATTATGTTAAGCTTGCCGGCCCGCTTCAGGTCCTCCAGGTTGTCCATCTTGCTGCGCCAGCGGTAGGTCCCGAAGACCTGGGCGTCGGTGTGCTCGAGGGCGTATTCGGCCAGATGGCTCCCGGCCATTCCGGTTATGCCGGTTATCAGTACTTTCAAGTGCGAACTCCTGGTTACTGCTTAAAGGTGCTGGTCAAGGACGTTGATCAAAAGGTGATAGTATTTGGAGCCAGGGTAGCGCCCGGCCAGACCTTGATCCCGCGCTCAAGTCGATTGCCCGAGCCGATGGAGCATCCATCAGCGATGATCGCCCCATCGATGATCGCGCCGTCAGCTATGGTGCAGCGGGCAGCAGCGACAGAAGCCTTCACGGTGACCTTCTCGCCGATGCTTGTGCCATTCCAGACGACGGCCTCCTCAACAGTGCTACCCGATCCAACCTGGCAATCGTTGCCAATCACCACCGGGCCGATGATGGAGGCCTCTGGCCCGAGGCTCACCCTATCGCCCAGGACCACCGGACCCACAATTCTGGCCGTTGGATCGACGATGCAGTCTTTCCCCGCCAGCAGCCCGTCACCGGCCCGCTCGCCGGGGGGCTGCAGGCTGACATGCCCCAGCAGTATATCGTGGTGCACGGCAAGGTATTTCTGGGGTGTGCCGATATCTATCCAGTAGGAGTGGGAAGGGAAGCCGAACATCGGCTCGCCCTTCTCCAGCAGAAGCGGGAAGAGGCCCCGCTCGAACATGTAGAAAGTGTCGGGTGGCACGAGGCCCAGCACCTCCGGCTCGATGATGTACGTGCCGGCGTTGATGAGGTTCGTGGTCACCTGGTCCGGGGCGGGCTTCTCGGTGAAGCGCCGGATGCGCCGGTCGGCGTCGGTCTCGACCAGGCCATACGCCGTCGGGTCCTCCACCGGCGTGAGGGCGATGGTCACCTTCGCGCCCACGCGACGATGGAACTCCAGCATCGCCCGCAGGTCGAGGTCGGTCAGTATATCACCGTTGAACACGAAGCAGGTCTCGTCGACGTGCTGCTCGGCGTTCTTCACCGCGCCGGCGGTGCCCAGGGGTGTCTGCTCCACGGCGTAGGCCAGTTCGACGCCGAAGCTCCGACCATCTCCGAAGTGGGCCTGGATGACGTCGGGCCGGTAGCACATGCTCAACACGACGTCGCTGATGCCGTACCGCTTCAGGTAATCGAGCATATGCTCGAGGAAAGGGCGGTTCACCACCGGAAGCATCGGCTTCGGCATGTTGCAGGTGAGGGGGCGCATACGGGTCCCCTCACCTCCCACCAGGATCACTGCTCGCATCCGGGCTCTCCTTGCTTCGTCTCGTTCTCAGCGGGGACGCTCAATTGAAGATCCCCTGCCACGAGGCTGCACGACATCGTGTTGTTGCCCCATAGTGGCGTCCCAACAGGCCCGCCACGAACATCTGTCGGGGCAGCACGGCCCGCACCCCGAAATATCAGCAACCGTCCGTTTCCGCCCGAAGGTGGCCAGGGGCCACGCAAAGAAACCGGCAGCCGCACTTATCGTTGGGCGGCCCGCAGCTCTTCCCGCCAGTAGGCCAGCGTATCGGCCAGGGTCTGCTCCCAGTTGATTCTCGGTTCCCACCCGGTCTGTCGCCGGAACTTGCTGGCATCGCATACCATATCCGGGACATCGCTGGGCCGCATCCGGGCCGGGTCCTCCCGCACTTCAAGGGACCGGCCGCTCATTGCCAACAACTGCTCAAGTATCTGCCGGATGGACCGGCTGCGCCCGCTTCCTAGATTATACACGTCTCCCGCAACCCCCCGCTCCAGCGCCAGCCAGTAAGCCCGCACCACATCCCGCACATCGGTGAAATCGCGGCGGGCCTCCAGGTTACCGACCATTATCACCGGCTCGGTCAGGCCCAGCTCGGCGGCGGCCACCTGGCGGGCGAGGCTGCTCACCACGAAGCCCGTGCCCTGGCGGGGCCCCACGTGATTGAAGGGCCGCATTCGTATCACCGGCAGATGATAGCTGAGGTAATACTGGTATCCCAGCATCTCCTGGGCGATCTTGCTCACCGCGTAGGGGTTGTTGGGCCGAAACGGGCAGCTCTCGTTTATGGGTAGGTCCTCCGGCTGGACCAGACCGTACGCGTCTCCCGAGCCGATCACCAGTATCCGGGGGACAATGCCCAGCTCGACGGCCGCCGCCAGGACGTGCAATTGGCACACGATATTGACGACCAGAGTCTCTTCCGCCTTGGCCCAGGCAGCGCTGGGAGCCGCCTGGGCGGCCAGGTGGATGATGTAATCCGGCCGCACCTTCCGCATAGTCTCGAGGACGAAAGCCCGATCGCTCAGGTCGCCGGCCAGCAGCGTTATGCGCTCGCGGACGGAGCGCAGATTGGGCGTGGAAGGCAGCGGCCGGTCCACGCCCCATACCTCGATGCCGGACTGTGAGAGTATGTGTTCGGTGAGGTGGCTGCCGACGAACCCAGCCACACCGGTGATCAGTGCTCTCAGTGTTCACATCCTCTTTGACAAGAATACGATCGCGTAAGCGAGCGGGAGCACCCCTCCGACGAGAGGATTATAGCCCGGCGTCCTTGCGCAGTAAAGGCGCGATGTTGGTCTCCTCCCACGGCGCGTCGATGTCGTCGCGGCCGAAGTGGCCGTAGGCGGCAGTCGGCTGGTAAATAGGACGCCGCAGCCGCAGGTCCCTAATGATGGCGGCCGGGCGCAGATCGAAGTGCCTCTCGATCAGCTTCAGGATTTTGTCCTCCGGTATGCGGGCCGTGCCGAAGGCTTCGAGCATGATGGAGACCGGCTGCGCCTTGCCGATGGCGTAGGCGAGCTGGATCTCGAAGCGGTCGGCGATACCCGCCGCCACGATGTTCTTGGCCACGTAACGGGCGGCGTAGGCGCCGGAGCGGTCGACCTTGGTGGGGTCCTTCCCGGAGAAGCAGCCCCCGCCGTGGCGGGCCATGCCGCCGTAGGTGTCCACAATGATCTTGCGCCCGGTCAGCCCAGCGTCGCCCATCGGGCCGCCGATCACGAAGCGGCCGGTGGTATTCACCAGGTAACGCGTGTTCTCGTCAAGAAGATTACCCGGCACCACGGGCTTGATGACATTGTATATGATGTCCGGGGAGATACGGTCCAGCTCGACGGACGGGTCGTGCTGGGCGGCGATCACGACCGTATCGATACGCGCGGGCTTGCCGTGCCGGTATTCCACGGTCACCTGCGACTTGCCGTCCGGCCGGAGGTAAGGGAGGGTCCCGTCCTTGCGCACCTGCGCCAGCCGCTTGCACAGCCGGTGAGCCAGACTGATGGGCAGCGGCATCAGCTCGGCGGTCTCGTTGCAAGCGAAGCCGGTCATCATCCCCTGGTCGCCCGCGCCCTCTTTCTCCAGGTCATCGTCGGCGCGGATACCTTCCCGCACCTCCATCGAGCAGTCCACGCCCTGAGCAATGTCGGGAGACTGGCCTTTGAGGGAAACGATGACGCCGCAGGTCTCGTTATCGAAGCCGTACTTGGCGCGCGTGTAGCCCACCTTCGAGATGGTCTCGCGAATGATGGGCTGCACATCGACGTGGGCGCAGGCAGTGATCTCCCCCATAACCACGACGAGCCCGGTGGTGGCGGCCGTCTCGCACGCGACCCTGGCCATCGGGTCCTGGGCAAGGTAGGCATCCAGAATGGCATCCGAGATCTGGTCGCAGAGCTTATCCGGGTGTCCCTCAGTCACCGACTCTGAGGTAAAGAGCACTTTTGGCGCATACATGAAGGTCGAGTTCGACATCAGATGTGCTTCCTCCCTTGTTTCCTAGTTCGTTTCCTGGTCCGTCCGCCCAGCTAAGTCCCTGTTTCCCAGGACCGCAGGTACTTGGTCTGCTCTGCGGTCAGGGTATCGATAGTGACGCCCATCGCCTCTAGCTTGAGGCGAGCGATCTCACGATCGATGTCCCTGGGCACGATGTACACTTTGCGCTCGAGGCTGCGGCCGTGCTTCACCAGGTACTCTACGCCGAGGGCCTGATTGGCGAAGCTCATATCCATGACCTCCGGCGGATGCCCTTCGGCGGCCGCCAGGTTGATGAGCCGGCCCTCCCCCAGCAAAAAGATCCGGCGTCCGTCCGCCGTGCGGTACTCGTCAACGAAGTCGCGGATGCGTCGCTTGGACTGCGCCATCTTCTCCAGGGCCGGGATATTGATCTCGTCGTTGAAGTGGCCAGAGTTGGCCAGGATGGCGCCATCCTTGAGGACACGTAGGTGGGCCTCGTCGATGACACTTACGTCTCCCGTCGTCGTGATGAAGATGTCGCCGGCTGCGGCGGCTTCGGCCATCGACATAACCCGGTATCCATCCATCAGCGCCTCGAGGGCCCGTACCGGGTCCACCTCCGTGACGATGACGTTGGCGCCCATACCGCGCGCCCGCATCGCCACCCCGCGGCCGCACCAGCCGTAGCCGCCGACGACCAGGCTCTTGCCCGCCAGCAAGGTGTTGGTGGCCCGCATCAACCCATCGATGCTGCTCTGCCCAGTGCCGTACCGGTTGTCGAACATGTGCTTGGTGTCAGCCTCATTCACGGCGATAACGGGGTACTTCAGCGCGCCGTCCGCCTCCATCGCTTGCAGCCGTATGACGCCGGTGGTGGTCTCCTCGGTGCCGCCGATTACGGTGTCGGCCAGGCCGGTGGTGTCCTTGTGGATGGCCGTCACCAGGTCGGCGCCGTCGTCCATCGACACCTGCGGTCGTTGGGCCAGGGCACCGGCGATATGCTTGTAGTAGGTCTCATTGTCCTCGCCCTTGATGGCGAAGACCGGAATGCCGTACTCAGCGACCAGGCACGCGGCCACATCATCCTGAGTGGACAGCGGATTGCTGGCGCAGAGGGCGAGCTGTGCGCCGCCGGCCTGCAGGGTCAGCGCCAGGTTCGCCGTTTCAGTGGTGATGTGCAGACAGCCGGAAACGCGTACCCCGGCCAGGGGCTTCTCGGCGGCGAAGCGCTGGCGGATGAGTCGCAGCACCGGCATCTGGGCCTCGGCCCACTCGATGCGCAGCTTGCCCCGCGGGGCGAGAGACAGGTCTCTTACGTCGTATTGTGATGCGATTATGTTGATCACTCTCCTTTTCTTCTGGCCACTTCCCCTCTTCGGGAGAGGGCTCAGGTGAGGGCGCATGCCTCCGTAGGGGCGAGGCATGCCTCGCCCCCACGGGACGGGGGACCGGGCATGCCTCGCCCCTACATTCTACATTCCTCGTTCTCCGAAATATCGCCGCCGCATCGCCTCCGAGACCCCTGCTGTCAGCTCCAGGGCCCGCAGGGACAGCGCGGGCGACACCGAGCCCAGCCCGCACGACGGGGTGACCAGCGAGTTGGGCAGAATGCTCTCCTTGCGAATCCCTTTCTCCACCAGCATCTGCATCGCCGCCTCCAGCCGGGCGACCAGCCCATCCACCGTCTCCGACTGTATGCCGCGCTCCTCGGCCGGAACGATGCCCCAGGCAATTATCCCGCCCCGTGCCAGGAAGGCCTTCACCGCCTCGGCGTACAGGGCCAGGCTCTCGGCGTAGCCATAGGCGTCGAAGCTGAGGACGTCCACGGCGGTGGAGAGCACGATCGACCAGTCGGTGTTGGCGCAGCAATGCACCGCCTTCAATCCCTGGATGTAGCTGAACACCTCGTCCAGATAGTCCACCACCTGCTCGCGGCTGAGGGAGAACAGCGCCGAACCGAACACACTGAGGTACGGCGCGTCCACCGAGATGATGGTCGTGGGCGCCAGAGCTGACAGCAACTGCTCCTGGCCGCGGGCCATCAAGCCGGCCTGCTTTACCAGAGCGTCGGCCACGGTCTCGTCGTAGAGGGAGGGCCGGAGGTCGAGGCCGGTCATCTGCAGGCCCTGGCTGATGGGGCCGGTCACCTGCCCTTTGACGGCCAGCGGCTTCGCCGGGCGCGAGCGCAGCCGCTCGACCATTGTCGCCAGGCCGGCAGCGCGCTGGGGGCTGGGTAGCCGGCTCTCACCCGCCTCGACGGCAGCGTACAGTGCCTCCAACTGCCCATCTTCCAGGAATTTCTGCCCGTCGACCACGATCTTGCCGTCACTCACCAGCGTCCCCGGGAAGCCCTCCTGATACTGCACGTACATGCTCTCCAGCGAAGAACGGCGCGGCAGTTGCGGCCACACCGGTATATCCGGCAGATAGCGCAGGACGAGGTCGCACGCCTCGCCAGGGTCGACCTGGGGCATGCTTCCCACGGCACAGGGCCGGCAGTCGGCGGCGAAGGTCATGGGTCAGCCTTGCCTGGTAGGGGCGAGGCATGCCTCGCCCCTACGCCCCCCGCGCCCACTACCCGTTGCAGGCCCTCCCCGAAGGGGGGATGCACCACCCCGTTCTCGGTGATGATGGCCGTCACATAGCGGTGGGGCGTCACATCGAAGGCCGGATTGGCGGCGCGTATT
>JAMCWG010000028.1:8361-8834 GCA_023475235.1 Chloroflexota bacterium | reverse complement strand
GCGTGTCGCGCGGGCACTGAAAGTATCGTGGCAGAGGGCGGCCCGGATGCCCGCCACCTTGTTAGCCGCGATGCTCATGCCCACGCCCGTGCCGCAGACGAGGACGCCGCGCTCGAAAGCGCCGCTGGCCACGGCCTGCGCCACGGCCTGGGCTGCATCTGGATAGTCGGCAGACGCGGTGCTGTAGCACCCGAAGTCCTTGTGACCGATGCCGGCCTGCGTTAGCGCTTGGGCGATTTCCAGCTTAAGGCCGTATCCAGCGTGATCCGATCCAATCGCTACCTCCAATGTCAAACCTCCAAAGGATTGTCAGGACAGCCTTCGGCCATCCGCCGCCATAAGTGTAGCATAACTGGCCGACATCGATCTCCTCTGCCTTGCTCATACCAATCATCTTTAATGTGCCCGATGTTGCCGTAGCCGCATGGCTTCAGCCTGCGTAAGCGGGGGTGTGTAGCCTGCACGAGGTAGAA
>JAMCWG010000028.1:7080-8286 GCA_023475235.1 Chloroflexota bacterium | reverse complement strand
TGCCGATGGGACAGGGCCCGCCGTCGAGTACCAGGTCCACTCCGTCACCAAGGGCCTCGACGGCTTCGGACGCCGTGCGAGGGCCAGGCTTGCCCGCCGGGTTAGCGCTGGTGCCGGTGATCGGCACACCCAGGGCAGCCACCAGTCCTAGTGGCACGGCGTGGTGGGGGACCCGTACAGCCACCGTCGGGCCGCCTCCCGTCACAATATCGAGCACCAGTGGATGCCGCTTGAGCACCAGGGTCAATGCGCCTGGCCAGAAGGCATCCGCCAGTTCCCAGGCCAGGTCGGGAATGTCGAGGGCTACACTCTCCATGTCCTCGGGCCGCGCCAGGAGCAGGGGCACTGGCTTCTCGGCGGCCCTACCTTTGAGGGCGAACACGCGCTCGACGGCAGCCGGGGTAAAAGCGTGGGCCCCCAGGCCGTAGAGCGTATCCGTGGGGTACACAACCAGGCCGCCCCCGCGCAGCACCTCAGCAGCGTCGGCAACGATCTGCTGGAACTCCATGCAGCCCGGCCAGACCCCCACTACTCTAGCGGCCAGCGGCCACCGCGATCTTCACGACGCGCGAAATACCGGCGAAGTCTGGGCGTATCTCGATCTTACTGCCGGGCAGATAACCCGCAGCGATGGCCTCTATCAGATCGCCCTGGCCGGCGCCGATTTCGAGGACCAGGAAGCCGCTGGACCGCAGATACTGGAGCACCTGTGGCAGCAGCCGTCGATACATATCCAGCCCGTCTGGCCCGCCATCCAGCGCCAGCCGCGGCTCGTGCTCACTCACCTCGCGCTGCAGGGCCTCCAATTCTTCGCTGGGGACGTAAGGTAGGTTGGCGACAATAGCGTCCACCGGCTCGGGCAGCGAAGATAGCAGATCGCCTTCCAATAGAACGATCCGGTCGGCCACCCCGTGGAGCTGCACATTTCGAGGAGCCACCGTCAGGGCAGCGGCCGATACATCTGTTGCATAGATCCTCGCCGTGGGCAGATGAGCGGCCAGGGCGATGGCGATAGCGCCGCTCCCAGTGCCCACATCCGCGACGCGCAGGTCACTATTCGCGGTGCTCCTCCTGTTCCCGGCCGGCGGGCGCAAGACGCTGCAGGTTGGTGTTGAGCACGCGGTTGTACTCGATCACGTTGTCATGTCCGGCCAGTTTCATCGTGATGCCGTAGCGGGTCAGATCGTGCACGATGTTCTCGGACAC
>JAMCWG010000028.1:6656-7070 GCA_023475235.1 Chloroflexota bacterium | reverse complement strand
CCGGCCGGCGGGCGCAATACGCTGAATGGTCGCTCCTCTGGCGCCATCAGCGCTTCCAGGGTCACTTCCACCAACTGCTCGGTCTCGGGCCGCGGTATCAACACGTCGCGGTTGACTTCGAGCTCCAGGCCGAAGAACTCCCGATGGCCGGTGATATAGGCCACGGGCTCGCCCTGCAATCGGCGCTCTATCATCGCGTTGAACTGTTCTCGCTCATCAGGGGTGGCAAAGCGGGCCAGCTCGGCGTACAACTGGCTGCGGGTGGAACCCAGCACGTGGGCCAGCAGCAGCTCTGCCTCCAGGCGTGCCTCGGCACCGCTACGTTCCCTCAGGCGCAAGTCGGCCGAGTGGATTAGCCAGCCCAGACGCCGGCCTTCCGCCCCCACTCAGTCCTCCAGCCCGCTGCACCGCACC
>JAMCWG010000028.1:0-6646 GCA_023475235.1 Chloroflexota bacterium | reverse complement strand
TCTGCCTGGTCAGCGGTGGCAAGGGCGCTGATCATATCGTCGAGGGTCCCGTCCAGTATATCGGGCAGTCGATGCACCGTCAGCCCGATGCGATGGTCAGTCAATCGGTCTTGTGGGAAGTTATAGGTGCGAATCTTCTCACTTCGGTCACCGGAACCAACCTGCGAGCGCCGCGTGGCCTCCTGCTGCTCGATTTTCTTGCGCTGCTCCGAGTCGTAGAGCCGGGCCCGCAGCACGGCCATCGCCTTAGTTTTGTTCTTGAGCTGGGAGCGCTCGTCCTGGCAGGTGACGACAATACCGGTGGGCAGGTGAGTGATGCGGACCGCCGTCGCCACCTTGTTCACGTTCTGGCCGCCCGCGCCGCCAGAGTGGAATATGTCGATGCGCAGGTCATCCTGGCTTATGTCCACTTCGACCTCTTCCATTTCCGGCAGGACGGCGACGGTGGCGGCTGAAGTATGGATCCGGCCGCTCGCTTCGGTGGATGGGACGCGCTGGACGCGGTGCACGCCGCTTTCGTACTTGAGTCGCGAGTAAGCGCCGCGGCCGTGAATCTCGAAGATGATCTCCTTGAAGCCACCGAGCTCGGTTGGGCTGGCATCCAGGACTTCGGTTTGCCAGCCGTGCCGTTCGGCGTAGCGGCTGTACATCCGGTAGAGGTCCCCGGCGAAGAGCGCAGCCTCATCGCCGCCGGTGCCGGCCCGTATCTCCACGATGACATCCTTCTCATCATTTGGGTCTTTGGGGATCAGGCTCGTGCGAAGCTCCTGCAGCAGTTGGGCTTCCTGCTCCCGCAGCTTAGTCAGCTCTTCCCTGACCAGGGCTTTCATTTCCTCGTTAAGCCCATCGCTCAGCATCTCCTCGGTCTCGGCCAATTGCGCGGCCACCTGCTGATAGGCCCGGTACTTCTCCACCACAGGGGCGAGGCTGGCCTGCTCGCGGGCATAGCGCTGCAACTGAGCCGGGTCGGATAGCACATCCGGCTGCCCCATACGTTCGCTCAGGGTGTCATATCGCTCTTTAATTGCCGATAATTTATCGAGGATGGTGTCCACGGTATTGCTCTCTTGCTCCAGGTGGCGTTAGAAAAACCTCATCTTGGGCGATGAGGGCTCATTCGCATGTCATATACTGGGAGTCGCGAAACTCCAGTCAATATTATAGCAAATTATGACCGCCGATGCAGACGGAGCGGGCCAAGACGCACGTCTTGGCCCGCGATTTCACCTGTGGGTTCGGTCGGACGACACCGGACCTACTTGTTCAGCCAGAGGAAGCGGGGCTCCCACGAGTACCAGTTGAACTGCACTCCCTGCACGCTCTTGCGGGTGGCGAAATTCCACGGTCGGAACCAGACCGGCGCGTAGACCGCCTTCTCGTATATGATCTGCAGGCAATTGCGGTACACCTGCTGGCGCTTGGCGGCGTCGAAAGTGGCACGCCCTTCCGCCATGCAGTTGTCCATCTCAGGGTCGCTCCAGCCAAGCCAGTTGCCGGCGCCACCCGTGGTGAGGCTACGTGAGTAATAATCGACGTCCTGGTAATGGTTTAGATTGAAGGTTGTGGCTTCGAGAGTGCCGGACTGACCTTTCTGGATCCACGCGACTCGCTCAATGGCGTCGATGGTGGTGCGGATGCCGATGGCGTCCCACATCTGCTTCACGATTTGTGACTGCTGACTGTCGATAGGCCTGGCGATGTTCGAAAGCATCGTGTCGACGCCATTGGGATAGCCGGCATCCTTCACCAATTGCTTCGCCTTTTCCGCATCGAAGTTATAGCGCGGCAGGGTCTCATCATAACCCGGCAGTCCCGCCGTCCAGTAGTAGTAGGCTGGCTTGCCCGCACCAAGTCCGAGCGTATCCGCCACGGCCTGGCGGTTGATGCCATACCACGCGGCTTGGCGCAGCTTGAGGTTATCCTTGAATGTGCCATAGTTAGGATTCAGCCCGGCAGAGTAGCTCAGTCCGCCGCTTCCCAACTCAACATATGTCGCGTCCTGGCTCGACTTCAAAGACGGGATATCCTTGCCCGCGATATCCCGGATGAAGTCAATGGTCCCGGCCTTCAGTTCCACCAGCCGGACGGAGTCGTCCACGATCAGACGCAGGTTGGCCCCATCCAGATAAGGCAGGGGTTGGCCGTCCGCCCCTTTCTCCCAGTAGCCATCCCACTTCTTGAGGGTCAGATGGTCCCCTTGCTTGAAGTCCGCGATCTGGAAGGGTCCGGTGCCCACGGCATTACGCCCGAAGTCATCGCCGAACTTCTCCGCCGCATCCTTGGGGATAATGTACGTGTCATTCTTGAGGCCGGGGGCCAGCAAGATCATCACCGAGGCAGAAGGAGATTTCAGGTTGAGGCGAATTGTGTTGGGGTCGACGACATCCACCGAGTCGATCGACTTCACGCTGTCTTTGGATACGCTCTTGGGATGCTTGAGCATCCGGTCGATGTTGAACTTGGCCACATCGGCATTCCACGGGCTGCCATCCTGGAACTTGATGCCCTGCTTGAGCTTGAGGACCAGCGTCTTGGGGTCAACCTGGTCCCAGGACGCCGCCAGGTCAGGCACGATGGTCAGCTTGGGGCCGGTGCCGTCGCGCTCGATGCGGACCAGGGGGCTGTAGATGTAGGGAAAGGCGGCGACGTCGCCGACGGTGAGGTGGGGATCGAGAGTGTCCCAGTCATTGGTGATGGCTTCCCGTACGATGCCGCCCCGCTTCACCTTGGCCGCAGGTGCTGCCGTAGGTGCGGCGGTGGCCGCTGCGGCGGGTGGCTTGGTGGCCGCGGGAGCGGCAGGAACTGCGGTAGGCGCAGCTGCAGGTGTGGCGGCAGGTGCAGCGGTCGGTGCCGCAGGGGCACATGCGATGAGGAGCGACAGCACAACGATGATCGTTAGAACCAGAAGCGAGCTACGGTACATTGGTGAACTCCTTCCCAAGATTCTTCAATTTTCGATTGTTCTGATGCGACGCTTGCGTTCCGCTGTAGTGTGGATTAGGCACAATATTAAACTGTGCGCTGGTGCGAGTCAAGGAAGCGATGCAATGGTTGCGGTTGCCGAACGTGTGACCAGGTTGAAGCAGACCGTGTTTTTGCACCCGCAGCACTGCCCGGTAGTCCTACGCCCAAGCTCTTCTCGGTGTCAGCCGGGGCTCGGGCGGATCATCACTGCCTTCAGATGGCAATGGCATCCATCCAAGTGGCCGTCACCCAGTAGTCCTCACTCATAAAGCACTGCACCAGGCTGGCCAACTGCCGCCAGGAGGTGGTGCCATCCAGGCACGACCCCACATTTGTGAGTTACTCGCCGCATTCCTCTCCTCAGCAGAAACATCATCTGCAACCGCAACTCAGTCGTTGACCAGCGGGCCATCGGCCTGCTACCATCTATGTTGTAATGTCAGTCGCCCAGCCGGCCTACCTCGCTCTGTATCACTCCGGCGAGCTCGCCCGCCGCGTCGCGCGCGCTCGTGAGCACCTCGCCCGGTGCGTGCTGTGCCCGCGCGTGTGCGGCGTGAACCGGCTCGCCGACGAGCGCGGAGAGTGCCGCACGACCCGCCGCGCCGTAGTATGGGCTTCCCATCCTCATTTTGGTGAAGAGCCGCCGCTGGTCGGTCGGGGCGGGTCGGGAACGATCTTCTTCTCCGCCTGTAACCTCAAGTGCGTCTACTGCCAGAACTACGAGATCAGCCACCTCGATGACGGCAGCGAGGCCGGCGACCACCAACTGTCGGCGATGATGCTGCGATTACAGGAGATGGGCTGCCATAATATAAACCTCGTATCGCCCAGCCACGTCGTGCCGCAAGTCCTCGCGGCGTTGATGGTGGCTGTTGAGCGGGGCCTGCGGCTGCCATTGGTCTACAACACCGGCGGCTACGACTCGATGGTCGCGTTGCGACTTCTTGACGGCGTGTTAGATGTCTATATGCCCGATATGAAGTACGCCGATAACCAGATTGCCGAGCAGCTTTCCGGGGTTGCTCACTATAGTCAAGTCAACCGGACCGCCGTGCGCGAGATGCACCGCCAGGTGGGAGACCTGGTGATCGATGAGCAGGGCATCGCCACAAGAGGACTGTTAGTCCGCCATCTGGTGCTGCCCGGTGGGCTCGCCGGCACCGAAGAAATAGTGGCCTTCCTCGCCAAGGATATCTCGCCAAACACCTACACAAACATAATGGACCAGTACCACCCCTGCCATAAGGCCCACAATATCCCGTCGCTGGCCCGGCCGACCACGCCGGCCGAGTATCTGGAAGCCATTCGCCTGGCCCAGAAAGCTGGCCTGAAGCGCGGCTTTTAGGACAGGTGATGAAGACGGCCGGGGGACAGGGCTTGCAGGATGCTGTATACTACGCGGGCGCTGTGGCCGCGCCATCAGTCACGCGTCCCGACGCGCAGCCCTCTATGCCGAGTCGGGTGGGGGTCAAGGCTTTCCTGGTTGCTCGCGACTAGTCATCTCATCCGAAGAGGAGGACTACCAGGACGTGAGGTTGAACCGGCCCACAGGCTTGCCATCGCTGACAGACCTTGTTGGCGGTAGGATTCCACCCATAGGCGTGCTTTGGCTGAATCGAGCATTCCCGCTGCTGGCTTTCGCGGTCTTCGCCATCAATTTCAATTCGGGCATGACCCAGTCCATCCAGACCAACTTCTTCAAGCAAGACCTGGGAATGGGGGGAGCCCAGATGGGCTTCATGACCGCGGGGCGCGAGTTCACCGGGTTCATCATCGTAGCCCTGGCGGCTCTCACCATGCGCTTCGCCCCGGCCAAAGTAGCGGCGGCGTCCATCGTGCTGATGGCTCTCGGCTTCGGCGGTTATTCCACAGCCCAGGACTTCCCCCACCTGATGGTAGTTGTGATGATCGGGGGCGTCGGCTTCCACGGCTGGCTCCAGCTTTACTACACGCTGGGTCTCAGTCTCGCCAAGCCCGGCGAAGAAGGCCGTGTAATGGGCCGCCTGTCTAGTATCGGCTCCGCTGGCACCTTAGTGGCGATGGCGATCACCTATCTCTTCGTCAGCATCGTGACTATGCGGGGCATGTTCGTTGTTTCGGCCATTGTGGTCATGTTGGGCGGAATTGGGCTATTCCTGCTCCCCCCGGTAAAGGGCGCGGTACGACAACAGAGCTTTGTCCTGAAGCGCCAGTACTGGCTGTACTATGTGCTCAACTTCCTGGACGGCTGCCGCTTCGAGATCTTCCAGACCTTCGCCCTTTTCGCCCTCGTCGACGCCTATGGCGTGAGCGTGCAGAACATCACCCTCCTGCTTTTCTTCAACGCCATCACCAACTGGTGGGTGGCACCCATCTTCGGCAAGCTGGTGGATACTAAGGGTGAGCGTTGGGTGCTGACCCTGACCTACATCATGCATATCTTCGCCTTTGCCGGCTTCGCAGTTGTGCACAATGTCTGGTTCCTGGGCGCGATGTACATCCTCGCCCGCATCTTTATGGTGGCGGGCATGAGCATCAACACTTACCTGCGCAAGATCGCCGACCCGAAGGACCTCTCGACCAGCCTGGCGATGGGGGTGAGCACCAGCCACATGGCGGCCATCGTGATCCCGATAACCGGCGGGCTTCTCTGGCAGACCTTCGGTTACGAGGTATCCTTCATATTCGGGGCCTTCTTCGTCGCCCTTTCTTTGATCTTCACCCAGAAGATCCACATCAAGGACTACCGGCCGGAGTACCAGGCCCTACACGCGGCGGCGGCTGCCGCCCAGCGAAACCACTAGGCGGGCGCCGGGGCGCGGCGAGCTTCGAGCGCTCGGCCGGGTTATGGGGGCAGGGCGGAGGAGCCCTCGTCGACGCACTCCGCTATGACAGGGTGGCAATACTGCTGGCAGTAAGTATGGCAGCCGTGAAGCTGCGCCACGCTGGAGAAGTCCTCAACCTGCCCTTCGCTGGACGCGCGGGCATAGGCGGCGCGTACCGTTACTTTACTTGAGACCGTAGCGGGAAATTAGTTTGAGTAGCCTATCACGGCCAATCCCGCTCTGCTTTTCGCTTAGAATGGCGGCGAGAGTGCCCGAAGCCAGCGGGCGCGGCTTGTCCGGCACAACTGTAATGCCATTTCGTCCATCGGGGAAGTGCTTAGAGAGAACCACGCCGTGCGTGCTACGCTTTGGCCTCCGCTGCCAGCCGTCGGCTTCCAGCAAGCGGATCAATTCTCTTCCAGAGATGGCTGGCAGCGACGTGACCACGAGGCTGGCCTAGGCAGGGATAGGAAACTGTTCCGTGCTCAGAAAGGAACCCTTGACCACCGGGAGTGAGCATAGAATTTCGTTTGGAGGGGTCGCGTCGGTGTAGAACTTGATGTCGTGCTTCCTAAAGAAATACTCCCGTTCGCCCGCTTCTTCGAGTGCATTGAGGTGCAACTGCACCAATTCGATCAGTTCCTGCTTGGTCTTCTCCAGGCTCCGGCCGTCGGTAGCAGTGCCCAATTCCAGGCACTCTCCGGACCAGAGATGGCCCTCACGACGGAATGCCAGCGTAAGGACAACGAAGCCGTTCGTCTGTCCGCCTCTTCTGGCCGCCATTATCGTCTCACCTCTAGCTTGCCCCATTGCCGCATCCCCACTCCTCTATGTATATTCACGAATGGCCGGGTGACAGCAATGTAACGGTACGCGCC
>JAMCWG010000089.1:6053-8885 GCA_023475235.1 Chloroflexota bacterium | reverse complement strand
AGGTAGAGGCCTTCCAGGACGACGGCGGCCGCAAATTCGAGCTGTGGTGGACGCCGCCGGGTGGGACGAAGGAGCTGGTGCCGATGAGCAACCTCTTCCCGCCCGGCCAGACCCCTTCCAAGGAGGAGCTAACCCAGCCCTCGACACCTGCCGCGCCGCCCGCACTGCCACCGGGCGCCCTGCAGCAGGTCACCATCCGGAGCGCCGGGGTGTTCGGCGGGCCCGACCTGTTCAACCAGCCGCGGGGCGTCGCCGTGGACGCCGCCGGCAATATCTACGTCGCCGACACCGGCAATCGCAGAGTGCACAAGCTCGACCCCCAGGGCAGGGAATTGCTGACCTGGGGACGGGAAGGGAAAGGCGACGGCGAGTTCCAGGAGCCGTTCGCCGTCGTCGTCAACAGCCGCGGCGAGGTGCTGGTGCTGGATTCGATAAGCGGAGACATACAGCGCTTCAGCGGCGACGGGCGCTTCCTCGGCCGCCTGCCCAACACCGCCGGCCTGTACCGGCCGCGGGGTATGGCCATCGACCAGCAGGATAACCTCTACATCGCCGATACCGGCGGGAACCGGATCGTCGAGCTGGGTCCGGGCGGGCAGCCCCTCGGCACTTTCGGCTCCCAGGGGACGGGGCCCGGCCAGTTCGACCAGCCCACCGACGTGGCCCTGGATGGGGACGGCAATATGTGGGTGGCCGATACGATGAGCCAGCGGCTCCAGGCCCTCGACAGCCAGGGACAGTACCGGGGAGAGGGGGGCATCGGCAAGGCCGATACCTTCAACGGGCCGCACGTGATCTTCAGCCGCGATGCCATCTTCGTCACCGACCCGGACGCGGGGCAGGTCCTGCTGTTCTCCCGAGACGGAGCGCTGGCGGTCCGGCTAGCGGCGCCGGGAGACCAGCCGGGCGAGCTCAGGGTGCCGGTAGGGATAGCAGCCGATAGGCAGGGGGACCTGTATGTAACTGAGGTAGGCAATAACCGCATCCAGAAGTTCACGGTGAACCGGTGAGCTGGCGGCTGCTTGCCTTCGGCCTGGCCGTCGGTCTGGCCCTGGCAGGCCAATCCTTCCTGGGCCGCGGGCCGTACCTGACGGATGCTCTGCTGCTCTTCGGCGCGGCGGGGGCGTTTGCCCTCTGGGCGATGGGCCTGGCGCCCCGGCCAGCGGCCATCGACGAGCCGCCCGGCGGCACGCGGACCTTAGAGAGCGGCAGAGCCCCCTTGCGCCGCTACCTGCCCGCGGTCGCCATCGGCGCCGGCCCGGCAGCGTGTGTCCTGGGAGTCCTCTACCTGTGGACGGGCAATCCCTACGGGGCTTCCGTGTTCCTATGGCTGCTGTCGCTGTTCCTGCTCTTCTTCGGATTGTACCGGCTGGACGGCCCGCCGCGCCTGCGCGTGACCCGACGCTTGCTGCTCGCGGAGGGCGTGCCGCTGGCGATCATCATGTCCATCGCCGCCTTCCTCCGCTTCTATCAACTGGACACCGCCCCGCCGGGCAGCCTCAGCGACGAGGGCGTGGTCGCCTGGATGGTCACCTTGCTGGCGAGAGGGCTCGACGGGCCGGTGAAGGGCCCCTTCGACATCGCCTGGAACAGCCCGAACCTGCCCTACTATCCGATGGCGCTGGCCTTCAAGATGATGGGGACCAGCATCCTGGCGTCACGCACCGTGATGGCCGTGTACGGCCTCGTCTCCGTGGGTGCCTTCTATTTTCTGGCCCGCCATCTGTTCGGCGCGGCGCCCGCTCTGGCGGGCACCTTCCTGCTGGGGGTCTCCCGCTGGCACTTCCACTTCAGCCGCATCGGCTGGGAGGCGACCATGCAGACCGTGGTGCTGAGCATCCTGGCGGTGCTTCTGGTGCTGCGCGGGCGGCGCTCCGGCCGGCCCACCGACTTCGCCTGGGCCGGGCTCAGCACCGGCCTGTGCCTGTACCTGTACCAGTCGGGCCAGTTGCTGCTGCCGGCGCTGGCCCTTCTCTTCGCTTACGTGCTTCTGGTGGAGCGCCGCGCATTATCGTCGGCCTTTCGCTGGGGAGTCCTGGCGTTCATCCTGGCGGCTGGGTTGACCGTCGCGCCGCTGACGGCCACTATCGCCAAAGACCCGGCCCGCTATATGCATCGCGCCTCCGAGGTGTCGCTCTGGGGACACGCCGAGCGGAACAAGCAGGACATCAAGGCGCTGCTCGGCCAAAACCTGCAGTCCACCCTGCTGATGTTCAACTACCGCGGCGACAGCGCGGTCCGCCACAACATCCCCAACGAGCCGGCCCTGGATACCATCACCGCCGCCCTTTTCGTTTTGGGGGCCGTCTGGGGACTGAGCCGCGCCTACACCAGGGAGGGCTTCTTGCTGTTATCCTGGCTGCTCGTCTCGCTGATGGCCAGCGTGCTGTCGCTGCCCGACAACAACCCTTCCATGCCCAGAGCGCTGGGGGCGATACCCCCCGCCTATCTGCTCGTAACGGGCTTCCTCTCCCAGGTCTGGGTGGCCGTCCAGCGCGCGCGGCCGCCGAGATGGGACGGACCACCGGCGTGGGCCTGGAGGTCGGCGGGCGCCGCGGCCATCGGGCTGTTCGCCGTGGCCGGCTACCTCAACTATGACGCCTACTTCAACCGCTACGTGCACCGGGATGATACCTGGCGGGAGTTCCAGAACATCGAGTGGGGGGTGAGCAGGGCCATCGTTTCGTTGAGCGGCAGCCACACGGTGCTGCTGTCGCCCGAGCTCGCCAGCAGCGAGGTGGTGCGCTTCGCCGCCGTCGCCGCCAATGTCAGCTTCCGGCAAGTTGGGCGGAACGATATTCCCTCCGGCCACGACAGGACGGACCCGAGGGG